>CAXSIE010000168.1:0-9939 GCA_964237295.1 uncultured Flavihumibacter sp.
TGCCTCCATGACTGTTTTGAACAATATCCTATGACCTTTAGACATATCTGAAGCCTTTAAACCGTTGGATCACTTTTTATGTAGTGATAGTTGTCGTAAGTTTGGTGTTATTTAATAGTAACAATGGAAACATACAACAACGAACTGGAGCAATTAAGAGCGCGGATACCCCGCAGGCATTCTGTAGAGAATGTACAGGAAATTAATACCATAGCCGATGCGTATGAAGACATTTTGAGAAAGATTGAAGCCGTGGACGAAAGCTTTGCAAAAAAGACCGCTCCTTTATTTGACCAGTTAGATGAAGTAAGAACCAAGATAAAATTGTCTGCGAGTAATAAAAATTCTAAAAAAAATAAAGACGCGTTATTTGATGAAGCTTCGGGATTGTTAAAGGATGGCGTGCAGGAGTTAATGGAGATTCTTTGAATTTTGAGCAACCTGTGAGCGGACGAGCTTCGCCAGGTTGTTCATGAGGTGTGGGCTTGCCTAAGCTCATAACAAAAATGAAACATCCGCCCCTGCTTCAATCGCTCTCTTCACAATAATACCATCCTCCATCTGGAATAACACCCCTCTAACCTCACCAATCAATCTTAATACACCATCCTTCAATTGTAAAGCAGTTCCTTCCGGCAAACCAACAACATTCGAATCCTGATTTATCCTTATGAATTCCATTAGCCGCTGATCGCGGGTTTCACCGTTTTGTCCTTTAATTTTTACATTATAATAATGCGGATTGATCTGAAAAGGAAAGAATGCCAATGCATCAAAGCTTTCCGGTTGTATAACAGGCATATCATTGGTGGTTTTAATGGTAGCACCCGTAATGTTAGACCCCGCGCTCCAGCCAATATAAGCAGTGCCTGCGGATACCTTATCCCGGATATAATTTAACAGGCGGTTGTTGTACAAATCATGCAGCAACTTAAAAGTATTGCCGCCTCCTACCATAATAACATCACTGCTTTCAATTACCGAGATTGCCTGAGCAGGTGTCACGAGATTAACGGTATGTTTCAATCCTGACAATCCTTTCCTGACCATAGAAACAGTTTCCTCATAATTTTCATCCACGGAAGCAAAAGGAATAAAAGCAATATTCAGGGATGTGTCACCCAGGAAACTTTCAATCAGCGGTACGGCTTTTTCCAGATAACCGGAGTTGCCTACCCGGGAGCTGCTACAAGCAAGGATACGTTTTGAAGACATAATTCTGAACAGATATTTGTGTGATTAATTGCTTTACTATGAAAATACTATATTCTTGTTTTCCCTGGTAAAAGAAAACATCCTAGCTCATTCCCATTAAGAAGCAAAAATTCCTTTTTTGGGAACGATCAGAAGCCTGGTACACCGGATTTACGCATAAAATCTAACTGGCATATTGTTAGCCATTATATCATTGGTTTTTCATAGGATATTAGATTTTAAACGGAGCTGGATTTCTATCCTGGCTCCTTTTTTATTTTGAGCCCATCTTAATCAGGATATAAAGATTGATTAGTGTACATTCATGCCCTTAATTCAATCACATGAATCCACATGCGGAAGTAGACCGGATAAAAAAAACAAGAACGTTTTTATTTGATATAATTAAAGACGTATCCATCGAACAGCTTAATCAGATCCCGGCAGGCTTTTCTAATAATATTGTCTGGCACCTCGGACATATGATTGCTGCCCAGCAGGGTATCTGTTACCTTAGAGCCGGACTGCCACCCGCAGTTCCTGAAAACTATATACAGCTTTTCAAGTCGGGCACAAAGCCCGGTGAACCTGTAGGTGCCGAAGAAGCAGACAACATCAAACAAACTTTTTTTTCTTCTTTGGATCAGTTAGAGAAAGATCTTCAAAACAACCTGTTTACCAATTATGCCACCTGGACCACCCGTTATGGTGTGGAAATAACCTCCATTGATGATGCGCTGCAATTTTTATTATATCATGAGGGATTGCATGCAGGTTATGTTACTTACATGAAGAGACTGATCTAATAGTAATTATTAATGATTAATGCTTTTCCTTATACCTGCACCTGACTAATTAATTCATTATCTATCGCACAATACCTGGGACATAACAACTAACAATTTAACACTGATCATTAACCATTAATCATTAATAATTAATTAAGTTCGCACTCAATTTAATATTTAACATGGAAGCAACTACTACAAATATTGAGCAACTGGCCATAGACACGGTTAGAATTTTATCTGCCGATGCTGTACAAAAAGCGAATTCAGGTCACCCGGGAACTCCCATGGCCCTGGCCCCGGTGGGACATGTTTTATGGACACAATTCATGCATTACAATCCAAAAAATTCGCAATGGCCAAACCGCGACAGGTTTGTTTTATCTGCAGGACATGCCTGTATGTTACAATACAGCTTCCTCTATTTAACCGGCTATGACCTCACCCTGGATGATATCAAAAACTTCAGGCAACTTAACAGTAAAACAGCCGGTCACCCGGAGTATGGCCTGCTGGATGGCATTGATGTAACAACGGGCCCTTTGGGGCAAGGCTTTGCCAACGGCGTAGGATTTGCCATTGCTCAGAAACATTTGGCGGCACGTTTTAATAAACCGGGATTTGAATTGTTTGATTACAAGATATATGCGATCTGCAGTGATGGCGACATGATGGAAGGCGTAACCTCTGAAGCCGCTTCACTGGCCGGGCACCTGCAATTAGGTAACCTGATCTATATTTATGATGACAATCATATCTCCATTGAAGGGGATACTGATGTTACATTTAACGAGGATGTGGCTAAACGCTTTGAAGCCTATAGCTGGCATGTACAGGTGGTGGATGATGGCAATGACCTTATTGCGCTTTCAAACGCCGTCAGGAATGCTAAAATGGAAACCAGCCGTCCTTCCTTGATCAAGGTACGTACTCAAATAGCATTTGGCAGTCCTAACAAAGTGAATACAGCCGGTGCGCATGGCTCTCCGCTGGGTGCCGATGAAATAAAGCTGGTAAAGAAGTTTTTTGGCTTCGATCCCGAATTGTCGTTTGTTGTTCCCGAAGAGGTGCTGAAATATTATAACGACGCCGGAGAGAAAGGCGTTGGTCTTGAAAAGAAATGGAACGAATTATATGCTCAGTATAAAGAAAAGTTTCCTGAACTGGCGGCTGAATATGACCTGGCAGCGTCAGGTGAATTGCCACAAGGATGGGATGCCAAACTTCCTGTATTCAAAGCATCGGATGGTAAAATGGCTACACGCCAGGCCCTGGGTAAGGTATTAAATGCTATTGCGGAAAATGTGCCTGCGCTTATTGGCGGGGCAGCAGACCTTGCACCTTCCACAGAAACCAACCTGAAGCAGTATGATTCTTTTACTACGGAAAACAGGGATGGCCGTAACTTTCATTTTGGTATAAGGGAACATGCCATGGGCGCAGCGCTTAATGGTATGGCGCTCACCAAAGGAGTTATTCCTTATGGAGCTACTTTCCTGATCTTTTCCGAATACATGCGGCCTCCCATAAGATTGGCAGCGATTATGAAGATCCGCCCGATTTTTATTTATACTCATGATAGCATCGGACTCGGTGAAGATGGCACCACACACCAGCCTGTTGAGCAGTTGATATCTTTACGTTCTATTCCTAATATTACAGTGATCCGTCCTGCTGATGCCAATGAATCTGCGCAGGCTATAAAAGCGACGCTCGAGCATAAAGATGGCCCGGTGGTTTTGGTTTTCACCCGTCAGGGATTGCCCATAATTGATCAGGACAAATATGCAAGCGCTTCGGGATTGGCAAAGGGCGCTTATATCTTATCTGACAGCGAAAAAGAGCCGGAAATCATCCTGATGGCAACAGGTTCTGAAGTGCAGTTGATCATGCAGGCGCAGACAAAATTAAAAGATCAGGGCATCGCTGCCAGGGTGGTAAGCTTCCCATCCTGGGAGCTTTTTGAAAAACAGGACGCAGCTTACAAAGAACAGGTATTTCCTAAACATATTAAAAAGCGTTTGGCTGTGGAAGCAGGATCGGTATTAGGCTGGCATAAATATGTAACCGATGAGGGAGATATCATCGGGATGCACGGTTTTGGTGAATCGGCGCCTGCCGAGGAACTGTATAAAGTTTTTGGTTTTACAGTGGATAATGTAATGAAGAAGGCTACTGAGTTGCTGGGAAAGTAGCTTTTTTAAACCGCAGAGAAATGCCGGAGGTATTTTCTCTGCGGTTCAAAAATCAAAGGCCTGTAATTGATGCCTTACTTGCCAGGACAATCCCCTCTATACTTTCATGTAGCTGTTTCATTCTATAAACACGTTCTGAAGCATCATCTTCCCTTTGCTCAACAGGGCAGTAATAGTCACCTTCAAATCCTTCTACTTTATGGTTCAATCGACTGGCAATAACGAAAGTGTACAGCCGCCAGCCCCAACCAATAGCTGTCTTTAATCCTTCCAGGTATGGAATAAGTGCCCGATTCATTATAAAAGGGCCATAGGTATAATCAATATCATTACCGGTTAATTCAGCGCAACAATTGTTGATCGTTGTTTCGGTCATTTGCTGAAATTTGGGATAGCTGGCAAAACCAGGTAAAGAACGAACCGCAATAACAACTCCTGATTGTTCATCAACAGAAATTTGATTCAAAATATCATTTAATCCCTGTTTAAAAAAATCCATTTTATCAGGTTCTGAATAAATAACAAAGTCGGCACCCGAATTATAAGCGGCTCTCAAACTTGTTTGAACCTGCGGCCAGACACCTTTTGATTCCGGCTCCAGTAGCGTAAAGTTTGAAAAGCTTTTGACGTAATCTATAAAATGTTGATTTGAACCACCATCCGTGATAAAAGCCGGTATATTAAGTTTGGATAACGCTGATAACGATTCGCGTAACAGTTTTTCTTCTTTATCATCCCGCGCCCAGGTCATTGTAGCAATTGAAAAGTTGGTCTTATTCATGATGCTTACTTCCCGATAATATCCTTTAACTCAGTTTCAAGTTCCTTTTTGATCTCATGCTGCTCATGTGCCTCATCAATAGAATGAGACTGCTGCAGGCTTTCTTCATTTTTAGTAAATTCACTCAGCTTACTATAATATTTCTTGATTGTTTTAAGTTCATCCTCACTCATGTTTTCAACATTTACGAGTCGGTTGCTTGCAAATTCATGGGCAGCTACCAGTTCATTTAACTTTAATTGAATAGCAAGGGAATCTTTATTCTGTGATTTTTGTATGAGAAAAACCATTAAAAAAGTTACAATCGTAGTGCCCGTATTGATTACTAATTGCCAGTTTTCAGAGTAGTGAAAGAATGGGCCAGTAATACCCCATATAATCACAATAAAAAAAGCTGTAATAAACGCAGGAGTACTTCCTGTTGCCTGTGTAACCTTACTTGCAAAAACTTCAAAAAAGCCGGCTTTTTTTGTGTCTTGAGTTTTCATTGTTTTGTGTTTATAAAAACAATATAGTTATATGAATTGAATCGATTTAATCGTTAACAAAATATAACCAAAATAATTAATAAATTTTATAGGCTGTTTAGGCATTGTTATATTGACGTTGAACAAGATTAAGTAACTACATTGAATTATAACTAACGGTTATAAACATCCTAATAAATGTAACAACAAATTTATACAGCCGGAGAGGGTAAGCAGTTCCTTACCGCAAAATAAAGATGATAGAAAGAAGATAGCGTAGGTTCCATTTATTGAAACCTTTTGCGCCTGGTTTTAAAGGTGTCTAACTGAAAATTTATAGCAGCGGCGATTACACTTAAATGGAAGGGAGAATAATGCGATTTTTCTTCTTTCATCAGATCGCATAATGCTATAATCTCCTGTTTGGATGCCTTGTCAATAAGGTCAATAACTTCATATAGGGTATAGGTACACTTCATAGAATGTTTGATTAAGTTCAGATATAATTACGTTGAAAATCTTTTTTTAGTATCTGTAATGAAATTTATCATATTATAATCAATTATACCTGTGTATAGAGGTAACGTGAAATCCTTTTTTGAATGATTTAGAATAGTTAGTCTATATTTCAATGTTATCAATAAAATATTGGAACACAAATATGAAATAGAGAGAAATTAATTATACAGCTGGGGAATTCCCGATCTGTAAAATTTAGGCGACTTCCCATTCTTCTTTTTAAAAAGTTTGGAAAAATAAAATACCGAATCGAATCCGGTTTGTTCAGCTACTTCATTAATATTAAGAGTGGTAGAAGTAAGTAATTCTTTGGCCTTGTTTAAACGTAAATTGAGATGGTATTGATTGGGTGACTCACCGGTAAATTTTTTGAAAGCTTTTCTAAAGGCGGAATATCCCATCGGCAGTTCTTTTACAAGCATTTCCATATCCACCGGTTTCTCTATGGATTCTTCCAGTAAAAATTTAGCTTTTGTAATCATTTTTCCAAGCGGGTCTTTTTCCTGTATTTTGTTCATTGATAGGCCGTTTATCACGCCTAATATTTGTAATGTAATGCCGGCAATCACCTGTGGAAACCCTGAAGAGGAAATTTGTACCGTGCTGATAAGGTTATGCCAGAGATGAAGCAGGTCCTGGTATAAACCCACATCGATAAAAGGCATTTCAACATTAAAAAAATTCTTGTTCATCAATTCACTTGGATACGATCCGTTAAAACCGATCCAGTATTCTTCCCATCCCGAATTTGAGTTTGGCTTATAACGATGCCACACACCCGGATAAAGAAAAAAGCAGGTTCCTTCATTTATAGTGGTCGGTTTGGTAAATTCCGATTCAAATACACCCTGGCCTTTGGATATAAATATTAACTGGTATTCACTTAATATTCTGCCCTGGTTCCAGTTGAAACAATGATGTAACGGATGTTCTTCATTTTTGGGATAATGCTGATTGGGATCAACCCTGTCATAACCTACAGTGTTTACATACAATCCCCAGTTCTCTTCCGTGGTGCCGATATTAAAATATTTGCAGAAGTTTTTCATATGGCTTGTTAGTTTTGGCAAGTAGAGACAATCAAAATATATCAAAAAGTACAAAAAAAGAATGGTTTTGACCATTTTTATTTTTTGTGCGCAAGATTACTTTTGATCATGCGGAATGATTACAGTAATATTCATGCTGGCCATATTGGATCAGGATCAGCAATAAGCAAATTCAATTGATATTTTGCCGATACACTCATTTATATAAGAATTAAGAAATGGTTCTTTTTAAAATCATAACAAGAACATTTAACAAGTAAGTAAAAGTTTATATCATGTTCAAAGTTGGTTTAACAAGAGACTTCCTGACACCGGATGGAGCGCTTACTTACAATGATATCGGGTTAAGCATTCTTGAAGAAGCTGAAGGCATTACTTATGAATTTATGAAAGAGTACCGGTCGCCTGTTACCGCAGATATGCTTCAGGGTTACGATGCTATAATTTCCCTGGCACCTGCTTACAATGCTGAAAGTTTTAAAGATGTTCATAATCTGAAAGCCATATGCCGCTTTGGCGTAGGGTACGATATGGTAGACCTGAAAGCCTGCAGCAATGCTAATGTGATCGTTACCATTACTAAAGGCGCCGTAAATTATTCTGTTGCGGAAGCCGTTATTACCTGGATGCTGGCGCTTTCGCATCGATTGCTGGAAAAGAACAGGTTGGTAAGAAATGGCGGATGGGCGCAACGTAGTAATTATATGGGCAGTGAATTGCGCGGCCGCACGCTTGGCATCGTTGGCATTGGTGGTATCGGCAGCAGGTTGGTGGAAATGATCAAGGCCTTTAACATGGATCAGCCCCTTGCATTCGATCCTTATGCGGATATAAAACTGGCTGAATCTTCCGGAGTAAAAATGGTAGACCTTAACTACCTGATGCGGCATTCGGATTTTATATCCGTTAATTGTCCGCTTACTGATGAAACATTTAATCTTATAGATGAGCAACAACTATCGCTGCTAAAAAAAGATGCTTATATAATAAATACCGCCCGTGGTGGAATCATCAATGAAGAGGCTTTGATAAGAGTTTTGAAAAATAACGCTATAGCCGGTTATGCAACGGATGTATTTACCCGGGAACCGCCGGCTGATGACCATCCCTTATTTAAACTGGAGAATGTTATCCTTGCGCCGCATAGTATAGCCTGGACGCATGACATGTTTAAAGAAATTGGCATAAAAGCCTGCAGGCAGGCAGTAGCTATTGCCCGGGGCATCATACCGGAACATGTAGTGAACAGTGATATATTGGATGAATGGCACCGGAGCAGGTTAATGCTTAATGAAAAATAAAAAATACCATCATGCATAACGACAACAATTTACAGGAAGTAGCGGTTGAAACTTATGGCCAGTACATAAATGGGGCATTTGTAGAAAACGCTGATGCTGATTATATTGAAGTTTTTAATCCCTGTACCGAAGAATTAATTGCCCGCGTAACCAGGGGAACGCAGCAGGATGCGGACCTTGCCGTTGCTGCTGCCAAAAATGCCCAGGAGGCATGGAGCAAAAGAACTTCTGTTGACAGAGCTTCTTACTTAAAAGCAATGGCTGCTGTGATCAGGAAAAATCGTGTTTTTCTTGCCGGCGTATTATCTAAAGAACAGGCTAAAGTTAAGGTGCTGGCGCAGGTAGAAATTGATGTAACTGCCGCCTATTATGAGTATTACGCCGGACTGGCACGTTCCTATGAAGGCGAGATCATACCCAGCGACCGGCCTGGCGAACAGATCTTTCTTCATAAATTTCCAATAGGAGTGGCAGTAGGTATCTGTCCCTGGAACTTTCCATTTTTTGTGATGGCGAGAAAGGTAGCTCCTTCTTTACTTACAGGAAATACCACTGTAATAAAAGTGAGCGAAGAAACGCCACTAACCAGTCTGGAATTTGCAAGATTATTAGAAGAAATAAACCTTCCCAAAGGAGTACTTAATATTGTTTGCGGGTACGGAGAAGAGATCGGTGAGGCGCTTACCAATAACAAAGATGTTGGCATCATCAGTTTAACAGGCAGTGTAGCATCCGGACATAAAGTAATGGCTGCTGCAGCAAAAAATATTACAAAGGTCTCACTCGAACTGGGGGGAAAAGCACCTGCAATAGTTTGCAAGGATGCAGACCTTGACCTGGCCGTAAAAGCTATCGTGGCATCACGTGTTATCTACAGCGGACAGGTATGCAATTGTGCCGAAAGAGTGTATGTAGAAGAAGGTATTTATGATGCGTTCATTGAAAAGTTGATACCTGCAATGAAGGCGGTGAAATCAGGAAATGCATATGAAGATGAAGGTATTGATATGAGCTCGCAGATCAACAAATCGCAACTGGATAAAATTTCAAATATGGTGGAAAGAGCCGTTACGGAAGGCGCACAGGTTGCCTGCGGTGGTAAAAGGAACAGCGATTTTTCAAAGGGGTATTATTATGAGCCGACTGTGTTGCTAGAAGTAAAACAACATTTTGAGATCATTCAGAAAGAAACCTTCGGTCCTGTTTTACCGGTAATGAAAGTGAAGGATTTTGATGAAGCGCTTAATATGGCCAACGACTGCGAGTATGGCCTTACTTCTTCTGTGTATACCAATGACCTTAACAAAGTGCTCCGGGCAACAAAAGAACTTAATTTCGGAGAAACCTATTTTAACCGTGAAAACTTTGAAGCCATCCAGGGCTTTCATGCAGGCTGGAGAAAATCCGGAATCGGCGGCGCAGATGGAAAACACGGTCTGGAAGAATACCTGCAGACTAAAACGATTTATATGCAACAGAACTGATCTTTCAGGTATGGGGTATGAGGTATGAGGTATGAGGTATGAGGGATAAATTTACAGAAGAAAGTTAAGCTAAAAGTAATCAAACCCAGGTTAGGATGAAAGAAAAGAACCCCGAAGGGCAATGTCATTAAGTTAAGCAGTTCTTTTTAATTACAAGCACC
>CAXSIE010000169.1:0-5569 GCA_964237295.1 uncultured Flavihumibacter sp.
ACACTTCTATAACTGAAAGCTGATAGCGAATAATTTAATAACGATGCCTGATACAGCCTTGATATTCGGTGCGGGAAAAACAGGACGGGGTTTTGCCGCCCACCTTGCATTCCTTGGTGGATATGAAATTGTTTTGATTGATTCAAACAGGCAATTGGTGGATGATTTAAAGAACACCCATCAATATGATATCCAGGTGCTGGACAATCAAGCTATGAGTTGCACCATACCCTTATCCGGCGTATTTCATATTGAAGATGAAAGCTGGTTCGGTGGTTTTGTAAAAGCGGGCATCGTTTTTACCGCTGTTTTTGGAAACAACCTGGAACCACTTGCTTCATTTCTTGCCCGGGCGCTGCAGAAAAGATTTGCGCAAAACATCGGACAAATGCTTACAATCATTACCTGCGAAAACGCTACAGGCGCTGCAGGATTTTTAAAAGAAATGGTGTTGAAATCTCTTGATGTACAAGAGACGGACTGGGTTGCTGAAAACATTGGTTTTTCAGAATCGATCATATTTAAAACTTGTCTAAGCGCCGCTGAATCTCAGTCACCTCTCACTATCAGGGCGCAAAATTATTTTGAGTTGCCTTGTGATGCTGAAGCTATTAAAGGTGCCGTTCATGTTTATGGATTAAAACCATTGCATGATTTCGGTAATCAACTGAGAAGGAAAATCTTTACCTATAATTGCATCAATGCAGTGATCACTTATCTCGGCGCTCAAAAAGGATACTCACAACTATACGAAGCTGGAAATGATCCGGAGATCCTTGAGCAAGCCAGGAAAGCGGCGAATGAAACCTCTCTTGCCCAAGTAGCGGAATTTCATTTTGATGAAGAGGAACAGACCGAATGGGTGAAAGCAGCCTTTATAAAATTTGCAGATAAAAACATGCCTGATCCCATTGAAAGAAATGCTGCCGATCCCATAAGAAAATTAAGCCGGAACGACAGACTGATAGGGCCTGCACTGCTTGCCTTAAAATATGGCATTTATCCTGAAGGTCTTTTGGCAGGTATCCTGGCATGTTTTGATTATCCTGATTCTGCTACAAACAAATCTGTTGCTGACTTAATAAAGGATAAAGGCCCTGAGTTTGTGTTAACTCAGATTTGTGGATTATCCTGTGAAGAAGAACTTTTTACGCTTATCAGCAAACATATCTCAAATAACAATGAATGGTAAAAGCAGCAAAGCATACCGCTTTTGCCTCCCTCGACATCGGAACATCGCAGGTGAAGCTGGGCGTATATTGTCCTACGATCTCAGATAAGATTATCCTTATCAACAACCTCGAAAATGAATTGATATATGGATCTTCGGGTGAAGTAAGGGCCGACTATAAAGTGATCCGTGAAAAGTGCTTTGCATTATTCAGGGAGCTGTCAAAATTTTTACGATCTAATGGTATAGAGGTGCTTTATATTGGCATCTGTGGTCATATCTCAAGCCTCGTTGAATGGAATCGAATAAAAAATTTTCCTCCCGAAGAGCCGTTCCCGATTTGGCTGGATACTACCAGTTACGGCAGCATTGGTGAATACAATGAGGTAATGGGCAATGGCCGAAGCAAAGATATAATAGGCACCTTTTTACCTGCCGGCACCAATTGGTTATTCACCAAGTTATTGCACCGCAGGCAATCCGGAATTTCAAATAACTCTATTTTTCTGCAGGCAGGAGACGGCATATTCTTCGACTTATGTGCCAAATATAGAACCCATTTCAGCTCCCAGTTGAGTATGGTAGATCTTAAAAAAAGATGTTATGCGCCGGCGTTGCTGGATCACTTAAATCTTGACAACTCTTTTTTTCCATTGATTGATGAGAATCCTTGTCCCATACTTCCGCATATAAAAAAGTTGTTTGATTTTCCACAGGAAAGTTTTGCTTATCCCGCCATGGCAGACTTATATCCATCTTTATACGGTTTAAGGTTGGAGGATAAAGAAGGTTTTATGTTAGCCAACACTTCAGAACAGGCGGGAGTATATTATAACGAGCCGCCAAAGGCGTTGAATAATTTCTTAAGCATTTCATTTGACAAAGGATTCATAAATTATGGAAGTACCAACACCGGCGGCAATATTGTAAACTGGTTTTTGAACAATGTTATGAAACAAAAGGCAACACCCGCATTGCTCGATGAACTAACTACCGGGGCTGCAGCTGTTGAACCGGCTGATACGCCTATCATATTGCCCTACCTTCAGGGGGAACGGGCGCCACTCTGGAACAGCCGGTTAACCGCTTCCATACTGGAATTAACCTCTGTTCATACAGCGGCCCACCTTTTTCGGGCTATCCTTGAATCTATTGCCTTTGCAAGAAAACAGTGTTTCGATACGCTTGGATCTGATGACCTCGATCTGATCAAGCTTGCGGGCGGGTCTTCAAAAAACAGACTTTGGAATAGCATCAGGGCAACTGTTTTAAACAAATGCGTTTCTGTAGCCGATGAAAAAGAATTGTCCATGGCCGGTATTATCTACTATCTTATGGAAGCTACCGCCAGCTCCTTTTCAAAACCTGCCATACACTTTACAAGCGTAATGCCCGACCCAGACAGGATAGCTATTTATGAAGAGAAATATTTGAGATTCATAAAATACCAGCAACTATTACATTGAGTAAAATGAAAAAAGAAGTATTAATTGTTGGCGCAGGTAAAATCGGAAGAGGTTTTATTGCCCACCTGTTTTATCGCAGCGGGTACAAGATATTTTTCCTCGACGCATCCAGGGAGATGGTGCAGCTTTTAAAACAGGAAAAAAAATACCGTATTGATATCGCGCATGAAACAAATGATATAACCGAATACGTTGAGGTGGAAGATGCTTTTACTTTAGCGGATAAAGAAGCTGTTGCATCCATCATGGGTAAAGCAGACATTATGGCGAGCAGTGTGGGCGCAGCCAATATTGAAAAAGTTGCGGGCTATATTAAAGAAATGCTTATTGCCGGTCGCCGGAAAAAGCCATTGAACTGGATCATTTGCGAAAATGCCAGCAACCCGGCAAAAAAAATCAGCAATGTACTGTTGCAGGATGCCGACGCGGTATTCGAAGCATTTGTAAAATCTAAAATCGGACTTATAGAAACACAGGTTTTAAGAACTGGCATGCCGGCTAATGAACAGGTGATTGTTAAGGAACCGCTGGCATTGCGCATGCAGGATTGGTGGACTCTGCCCATGGATAAAGACGCATTCGTTGGTTCGATACCTGCCGTGGAAGGTTTTGTGCCGCAGGAAAATTTTTCTCATGAATTGATCAGGAAGATTTATACCAATAATGGCACCAATGCTCCGATCGCTTACATCGGCTGGGCCAATGGATTTCATATCCTGCACGAATCAGCCCTGACTTACCAGCACTTTTTCAAAGAGATCCAGGAAGAGTCAGCTTTCGGACTGATCAAAGAATACGGCTTTGACGAAGAGGAGCACAGAAAATTCATGGCACTGGCAATGAAAAAGTACACTGATCCGGCGCTCAACGACCAGGTTGAAAGAAATGCCCAGGATAGCAAACGAAAGCTTGCAAAAGACGAACGGTTAATTGGTCCGGCATTATTGTGTTTGAAGCATGGGCGAAAGCCGGTTGCTTATGCTATAGCTATTGCAGCAGCTTATTATTATAACGGTTCTTTTGATGCCGGCACTCTTGAAGTGCAGCAAACAATTCAAGAAAGCGGAATTGAACAGGCAATAAAAAAATATTCATCCATTGATGAAACCTGCGAACTCTTTCAGCTTATTGTTACTTCTTATAAAACAAAGAGTTTTATTTTTTAGATATTCAATCAACATGGTATTATGAAAAAAAACCGGAGAGTAGTTGGCTACTCAATAATCGTTGCTCTTGGAGGACTGCTCTTTGGTTTGGATACCGCCGTTATATCAGGAGCCGAACAGTCGATACAGGTGTTATATAAGCTTACCAATTTTTTGCATGGCTTTACGGTTGCGATAGCCATTATCGGAGCTGTTGTTGGCGCCTTTTCTGCCGGACTTCCTTCTGAACGATTTGGCAGAAAAAAAATGATTATAACAATAGCCCTTCTCTTCACCATTACATCCATTTTGAGTGCGGTGGCACCGAATTGGTTATTCCTGATAACATGCCGTTTTATAGGGGGGTTGGCAATAGGAGCATCATCGGTGCTTGGACCGATGTATATTGCGGAAATTGCGCCGGCCCGGATTCGCGGCAAGCTTGTCGGCTTCTTTCAGTTCAATGTTACCGTCGGACTTTTAGTTGCGTACATTACCAATTATTTTTTTTCTCATACCGGTGAAAATTCATGGCGATGGATGTTTGGTATCGTTGCCGTTCCATCATTTTTATTCTTCCTGCTTGCATTGATCATTCCGGAAAGTCCGCGCTGGCTGGTAAAGCATAACCGTACCAAAGAAGCCCGCCAGGTACTGGAACTTTGTGGCCGGACAGATATTGATGGTGAGGTAAATGATATCCTTCAATCACTCAATGCAGGATCAGGTGCTTCAGTAGGCGTATTGTTTACCAAAAAATATTTTCGTCCTATTTTGTATGCCGTCTTAATGGGCGCGTTCAACCAGTTGTCTGGTACCAATGCCATAAATTATTATGCTACCAGAATTTTTCAGATGACCGGCCTTAGTTCAAATATTTCTTACCTGCTTCCTATTTTGATTGGTTTAACGAAAGTAATCGTGTTGTTTATTGCCATGAATGTTATTGACAGATTTGGCCGGAAATCATTGATGATAGTGGGTTCTGTGGGCCTGGTAATTTTTATGTGCCTCATCGCCTGGTCTTTTTATGGTAGTCATTTTGAAGGCAGGGGAATACTGTATTTCCTGCTTGGTTACATGTTCTTTTTCGGACTTTCCGATGGAATAGTGATATGGGTATTTATTTCAGAGATATTTCCTAATGCCATCAGGTCAAAGGGCCAATCCTTGGGAAGTTTTACGCACTGGTTTTTTGCTGTTATGATTTCATGGACATTCCCGGTGGCTATAAACAGTCCTGCAATCGGCCCCGGAAACGCTTTCATGTTTTTTGCTGTCATGATGTTCATCCAGTTAATATTTGCCTGGAAGGTGATGCCGGAAACAAAGGGCAAGTCGCTTGAACAGATACAGAATGATTTAAAGATCCAGTATTGATGTTTTTTTTTAACACAGAGAACAGCCAAGAGGAGGAAACACAAAAGGCACAGAGGGAATGCTCTGCGTTCTCTGTGTTTCCTCCTCTGGCAATTCTTTGCGTTAAAAAAAAACTTCCCTGGAGGTTAAGCAAATACTTATTGTATGAACAAAACAGTACTTCTTATTTTTTTCATGGTGGTATGCTATGGATGCAGAAACACCGGTCACGGTTTAAATGGCAGCAAAGACGCGCGGTCTATACATTACAGTTTTCCGGCTTCTGGTAATACCGAACCGATGGCACTATTATATTTCAACGGTTCATACCATCTTGTCACCGCTGGTTCAGGCGGCCAGACCAACATCGTCAGTCAATCAGTAAGTAAAGATTTAATACATTGGAAACAAAGCTCCAAAGCTTTTTT
>CAXSIE010000169.1:5579-6434 GCA_964237295.1 uncultured Flavihumibacter sp.
GGTTCCTTTGTTCTTGGAGGAATGGTTATAGATTCAACTAATTCAGCCGGGTTTGGAAGCGTGCCGGGTACACCGTTAGTAGCAGTACTTTTAAGCATGCAAACTGATAGCAGTAAGGCGCTTCCGGTATTGGCATACAGCAAAGACAACGGTAACTCATGGACGATGAACAAAGGAAAACTAAACTTTCCGCAACCCTTACTAAACAATCCTCAGAACATCAATATCACCTGGTACCAGCCTGCTTTAAAATGGATCATGACCATCGCCTTGAACGATCATGTTGAGCTGTATTCTTCCGCCGATTTGCATTCATGGATCTTTGAAAGCTCACTCGGCAGCAATTTTTTTCCTGAAGAAATTAAATGGAAACGGGCTGGTTTATTTTTATCCGGTGACAACATCCATTGGATGTTACTGGCTGATATTAATAAAAAGAGCAAGACTGAAATTACGGGTGGTACCGTTTACTTTGCCGGATATTTTAATGGACATGATTTTTCTAACCAGTCTGCACAATTACACTGGTTAGATTACGGAGAACAGGTTTATGGCAGTTTGATTACTAAGGGTAGTGATGGCCGTATGATCAATATAGGATGGATGCAACATACCAATGACCCAACATCAGGAGAAAGTAAACCGTTACCGCAACTTATGATAACCCTTCCGCGTGACCTGCGCCTGGAATTATCGAATACTGAATGGTTCATTCAGTCATCTCCTGTCATTGAATTAAAAAACATCCGGGTTAAAGAAGTAACATTGCAACCGGTTAAAGTCTCCTACAAGGCCGGCGATGCAGCAATCAGTTCCGGACTGAAGTCGCCATTTGAGGTGTTCTTACAATTCAAT
>CAXSIE010000169.1:6444-7240 GCA_964237295.1 uncultured Flavihumibacter sp.
GGTAGTTTCCCCACCCGGTTCGGAGTAAGTTTGTGGAACAGCAAAAAAGAGCATATATCTTTTGGGTTCGACAGGTTTGGTTATTTTTATATTGATAAAACCGGTTTGGATCAGTCAACTGAACCTAAAGAGAATAACATTATAAAAATGCCCTTCGATCATATTGATTCGATCATGCGCATTCATCTGGTGGTGGATGGATCATCAATCGAATGCTTTGCCGAGGATGGAAAGCTGGCGATGACAAGCACCTTCTCATTAAGCGATCCGTTCGATACCATAATGCTTTTTACTGTTAATGGTGATATAGAAATGCCTGAAGGAAAAGTAATTGAATTGAATAGCATTCGGTAAAAAGTGCTGAAGGCAAATACTTGATCATGCTTATTAAAACTGAAAAATAATTTTGTATGAAAAGAATGCCGGTGAACTCACCATCCTGCGTTCTCCAAACTAATTTATAGGAATATTAGCTTACATTCGGGAAGAACAGACATGCAATCGGGAACTATATACATTTTATCTATGCTATTAAAAACTCAGTTTTACAATGTCTGTCCTTCTATGAAATTATAGTTACCCTGTTACTTTCAGGTTCGAAGCAAGATGATACTATGCAGAAAGCCGGTAACGGATATAAACTTCAAAAATTTAAAACACAAATATTAAAAAAGATAACTATGAAAAAAGAGGAAACAAGCATTACTGGCAAGAGTTTATTAAGAAATCTGATTATAACAACAGCACTTATTTTATCGGGCCTGTCGTATGCTACCGCTTCTGCAAAAAGTTTTAA
>CAXSIE010000169.1:7250-7589 GCA_964237295.1 uncultured Flavihumibacter sp.
GTGGATACTATTGAAACGATAGCCGGTGTGCCCTTAAAGCCCGAAGATATAAGTCCATTATTGAATGGCGAAAACATTCCACAGGTAAAGCTTATTAATGATGCCGGTGAAAGTTTTGATCTGAATGCCGCTGTTCTTTCAAAGCCAACCATTCTTATTTTTTACAGGGGTGGATGGTGTCCTTATTGCTCCAAACAACTTGCGGGCTTACAGGAAATTGACCAGGACCTGACAAAAATGGGATATCAGCTTTTAGCGGTTAGTACAGATAGCCCGGAAAATTTAAAGCAATCAGAAACGAAAAGTAAACTTACCTATACACTTTTATCTGATGCGGAT
>CAXSIE010000169.1:7599-9892 GCA_964237295.1 uncultured Flavihumibacter sp.
AAACTATGATAAGTTTTTACCCGGAACTTCGGGTGGCAAAAATGTAGATAAGTTGTTGCCGGTGCCTTCAGTGTTTATTTTAAACAGGAAAGGCAATATTCGTTTCGAATACATTAACCCGATCATTACGCAGCGGTTAAGTCCGGATTTGTTAAAAGCCGCGGCTTCTGCATTAATTGCTGAACTTTAATAAAAGTGCTTGTAAGTAATGGTTTGTGTGGAGCAATGCTTACTTGCCTTTAAAATACTAATCACAACACTGCTTTATTAAAATACGCTTCTTTCACAAAATTGAATTTTACGAATTCTATTAATTTTAATGAAAAAAAACCTGCGCCAATTAAAGTACAGATGCTTTCTTAGTCTGGCCATCGCACTGTTTATAAGCGAATCCTTGTATGCACAAACAGTAAGCAAAAAAAGCGGCAACACAAAAACGGTAAGTTTTGCTGAATCAGAAATAGTGTTTACAGAAAGTTCATGGACTGCCGTATTAAAGAAAGCGATGGCAACGCACAAATATATTTTTGTGGATGCTAATGCATCCTGGTGTGCTCCGTGTAAATTGTTGAAAACAACAACATTCAGAGATAAAGAAGCCGCTGCATTCTTCAACAAAAATTTCATTAATTTTTCAATGGACATGGAAAAGGGCGAAGGCCCGGGATTAGCTTTACAGTGGGAGGTTGAAGCTTATCCCACACTCCTTATTGTAGATGCAACAGGTAAAACCGTACTGGGTAATGTTGGATTTTTGAAAGCGGAAGACCTGATTAAATTTGGAAAACAGGCGCTTGAAAAAAAGATGGATTAAAGATTATGAATGATGCATTATGAATGATGCATTATGAATGATTAACAATTAATAGGAGTTATAGAAAACTCCTCGGGGCGTGTGATTAATAGATTATATTTATAGAAAAAATATGGCAATCAATCCTGTCACTCCCGGCATCCACCACATTAACCTTCGTTGTGCTGACCTATCAGCTGCGAAAACATTTTACAAGGATAAATTGGGTTTCCCCATTGCTATTGAAAACGATGAACTTTTTGCCTTTGCCGTCGGCGGCGTTTTTATTGTTTTTAAACAAGCGGAAGAAGGAGCAAACTTCGATCCTCACACCATTGGTACCGATCATATAGCGATGGCTTGCACCTCTGAAAATGAACTGGAGAGGGTGGCTAAAGGTTTAATGGAAGAGGGAATTGAAAACACGGGAGTGAAAACAGATCCCACACTTCAGAAACAATACGTGGCTTTCAAAGACCCTGATAAAATACAATGGGAATTTTATATGGCGTGACCTTCATCATCAAGATCGAAAATAGTGTTGTCAATGCCCGCAGCAGGCTCTTAAAATAAACTTCGGGTGTGGTAGCAATCTTTCCTTTGTTAAGTATACTCAGCCTTGCTTTAGGCAGTCATTGATACAGGGTATCGTTTAATTCTTACATCCGTGATTGCTGATAACTTGTTAACTGTAAGTTACATGCTTTCATTGAACACCTTGTATATAGTAAAACAAAGCGTATTTTAGCAGTATAATTCAGAAACATGAGGACGATTTTATTAATTGGTTTACTTGCTTCAGTTACCGGGTTGAAGGCACAAATATTCCAACAGGGAGGTTTTATAAATAACGGCTACACGGGAAGGTTTGGTAACAATATTCAGTTAAATGACAGTTCTAAAAAGAGATGGTCTTTTATTAAATATAGTGGTATATCAAGCCAGTATGCTTTTTTAAAAGGAGGAAATGCAATGATCGTTTCCGCTCCGATCGGGATGCAACTAAATCTTAGATTGAACAATAACTTGTATGCTTTCAGCAGTGTTTCTCTTGCACCGGCATATGTAAATTTTAACCGCAGTTTTATAACTGATGATTTTAATAAAGCCAATCAAAACAATGCCTTTTTCAAATCAGGCAATGTTGGTATGTATTCAAGAGCAGCTTTAGGTCTTCTGTATATAAACGACGAAAAGACTTTTTCCATTTCCGGAAGTATTGGCGTTGAAAGAAGCAGTTATCCGGTTCTTCAAAACAATCATATGAATAATACCCGGACGAACCGCGTAATTTCTGCGAATTGATGGAAAATGCTTTTCAATACGGTATTTATAAAGGCCATCAATTAAGTTAAGCATGAATTACGTATTTAATTGTTGATTTTATAAGTGTTTTCAATAATCACGGAGAAGAAAGCCGGAGGGGAAGAAGAGGTTATACAGAGTCGTTCTCTGTGTAACACTCTTCTTCCCCTCCGGCTTTCTTCTCCGTGGTTCAAA
>CAXSIE010000170.1:0-265 GCA_964237295.1 uncultured Flavihumibacter sp.
AGGAGAAGAAGAGGTTACACAGAGGACGTCCTCTGTGTAACCTCTTCTTCTCCTCTGGCTTTTTCTCCGTGGTTAAAAAAGAATTAACGTAGCTCACGGTATTTTTTTATGAGTGATGAAAAGTGCTTTTCCATTTCATTCCACTGCCCGTTTTCCATCAGGTCTTTAGAAAAGAGAGAATTACCCATTCCCACACCTGCAGCCCCGGCTTTAAAAAAATCCGCAATGGTGTCGATAATCACACCGCCCGTTGGAACGAGCTTCA
>CAXSIE010000170.1:275-628 GCA_964237295.1 uncultured Flavihumibacter sp.
CTAACCTCGTTGCCGGAAAAACTTTCACCATAGCGGCTCCCATTTTCCAGGCTTTGTAGATTTCCGTTGGTGTATAAGCACCGGGAAAAACAGGTACTTTACGGTCAACGCAAACTTTTATCACCTCTTCATTTATTACCGGCGTTACAATAAAATTTGCACCCGCATCCAAAGCTTCATCAAGATCCTCCAATGTTAATACGGTTCCTGCTCCAATGTTTAAGGTGTTGGTATAAATTCCGGATAGATAAGAAATTGTTTTAGCGGCGCCTGCTGAATTCATCGTTACCTCAAGCGTTGTATAGCCGCATTCGTAATATTGGCTTACCAGCCTTTCAATCTGTGCCTGCGGA
>CAXSIE010000170.1:651-1812 GCA_964237295.1 uncultured Flavihumibacter sp.
CATGATCCCAATGATAGGAACTTTATTAAATGCTTCCCATGAAAATGGCCTGCTCATCGTTTGATATATTTTTCGTAAATTTTATACTGCCCGATCATTGCTGCTTTTTCAACTGACGCTGCTGAAAAAGAATGAACCTTTTTCAGTCCTAATGCTTCCAAAGCCGTTTCATAATGAACTTTCAATTTTGCGCCGCAGCATAAATATATTTCAATTGTATCATTATGCACGATTTCTCCCAGCTCAGCGCCAATCAGCAGTCCGCTCAGGTAATGATAATTTTCTGTTTTGGTAGATGCGCCTTCCCGGACTGCTTTTTCAAAATTCTCTTTTGGATGTCCGGCTTGTAATATATCGCCTTCTTCTAATCCCGCATGTAAAATGCTTTTTTTTGATAACAAATCAAAAAATTCCCCGGTCATATAGGTTTTGAAACTTACAGCCTGTTTGCCATTTACAATTATATGTTTGGAATGTGTGCCTGGAAAAATAAATAACCGGTCACCCTGAAAATCGGCTGCTTCCTGAAACATCCCTATTAATTGCGTTTCTTCTCCGCGCATCACATCGTCTTCAGTACTAACCCCCGAAATTAACAGGATATCATGTTTAAACTGCGATGTCTCGGGAAAGTATTCACTTAATATATCTGACCCATCAATGAAGAAAGGGATTTCGTGGTAAGGAAGCGGCATCATTCCGACGGAAGATGAAGCCATACCCGATATTAATAACGGGATGCCATCCAATGAACTGCCGGTCTTTTCTTCTAATGCAGTAATTTGTTCTTTGATAATATTAAGGTAAAATGCTACTCTTGCTGCAGGGTCAGCATTGGTTGTTTCGATCCAGTAATTATATGCAGGAAGAATTCCTTTGTTTGTGCCTGCACTTTCTATAACACGAAAATTTTCAGCATCTACCAAACTTAGCCTGAAAGACGATGTACCCCAGTCGCAACTTAGATATGGAATCATGGAATGAATGTACAAATCTATCGGTAAAAACAGTGAACTGTATTAACGGCGCTACAATGAACAGGCAGTTATTGAACCACGGCGGCACGAAGAAACATAAAGCTGTATTTTTGAAGTGACTAAAATACTCTTTGTGTTTCTTCGTGCCGCCGTGGTTCAATAACTCTTTGTATGCCTGATATTA
>CAXSIE010000170.1:1822-8123 GCA_964237295.1 uncultured Flavihumibacter sp.
TGTGGTAATGTGGTTACAGTATCATTTTTGAATTACAAATTTTTCTGTCTTTTGTCCGTTGCTCAGCAGATAAATTCCCTTACCATACCTGCTGATGTCCAGTAATTGTATGCCTGCTTTATATTTGGTTTGCAATAATAAATTTCCATCACTGCTATACAATCTAAGGGTTTGTTCGCTATTTAAAGTCACCATTAATTTACCGCTTGTTACCATATTGGAATTGATGCTAAAAGCAGACGATATACTGTTTAATTTCATGATTTTCACCTCGCTTAAACTCGGTTTGCCATCCGCATTATATTGTTGTATACGGTAGTAGTTATTTCCATTTATAAAATTGATGTCCTTAAAGCTGTATTTTTTTTCACTTATACTATTGCCAGCAGCGTTCACCCTGCCTATATCATTCCAATTACTGCCATTAGCGCTGTGCTGAATAATAAAATTCAGGCTGTTTTGTTCCTGGGCGGTTGTCCAGTTTAGAACTACGGTATTTTGTTCTTTCGTGGCAGTAAATGACTTCCACACTAATGGCAATACAGCACATGATGGCGTAGCGACACATAAATAGCCCTGATCAAAATTGCCTTCCCTACCTAAACTTATTTGATATTTATAATTTCCGGGAGGCAGCGAACTGCTACTGCCATATAAAAGATACCAGGTTTCCTGAGATGTAGCGGAAGTAAATGCCTGAGTAGTAGAATTGGCAACTATTTCATTAGAAGCGTCAAGTATGTCAATTCTACCTGTCCAATCGCTATATGTATCATTTGGCCGGTTAGCAAAATATCCCGAAAAATTTAAAGTACTGGCACAAGTTAAGGTAAAGTCTCTCACCAGGTAGTCGTTCATACCACTCAGAGACACATATTGTACACCTTGATATGCTACATCCGGACCTAATGGGTAATCAGAACCATCTACTTTTGTAATATTTATGTTGCTTCCGTTTTTAGAATACCAGCCATTTGTACTGGTGCCAACCGAAGTTGCTTCATTAACCATGGACTGAACCGGTGTTTCGAAACTTGCGGATGGTATGCGGTTTTCACATACTGCAGAAGCTGCCGTAACACAAAGGAAGGCATCATCAAAATGACCGTAATCACCCACGTAAGCTCTGTATTGATAGGTACCTGCAGGTAATGTTTCAGATTCTCCACTCATCATATACCAGATTTCCATATTGGTATTGGTAGTCATTAATTTTGCATTTGAACTGGCTACGATTTCATTAGAAGAATTTAATATATCCACTCTGGCAATAAAATCCTGAAAACCATCACCCGTTTCCCGTGTGGAAAATTTACCGCTGAAATAAAATATACTGGGAACTTAAACGATAAAAGACTGTACAGGATAATCATTTGCACCTGCAATATCTACATACTGGTAGCCTTCAGCAGCATTATCAGCCCCAGACGAATATCCGGTTCCATCCACTCTGATAATATTTAGGTCGGCACCATTTTGTGTTGCCCAGCCACCCCAGGAACTACCGACAAGGTTATTGTCGTTTACATTGTCAACCTCGGGAGATTCAAAGCTGGGATTAACAAGGACATTGGTGGTACACTGCGCATCGGAAGTATATTGTAAGTTGATTAATACCAAAAAAAGGACAAAACATGCAAAATTAGCAATAGAAAAAAGTGGAGATAGTTTCATAGCACAAAGTTTACAGTATAATTAATAGATGAATGTTGAAGTGCACAAACGGAGTGATAAATCACTTTATTGTTTACCAGTTTCCGTTTGGCTATTAAACTTGTAATCTTTAATTATCCTATAATCTTTACCGGCTGTTTGTGCTCATCTATCGCCACCAGGGTAAAGGTTCCCGAGATGGCTTTCTGCCTTTCGAAGGAGTACATTTCTTCAATATAAATTTCAACAAGAATTTTAATACTGGTGTTGCCGATATGATCGATGGATCCGATCAGTTCTATAATTGTTCCTGCAGGTATGGGTTTGGTGAAGTCAATTTTGTCGGAGGAAACCGTTACCATTCTTTTGCGGGCAAACCTGGTAGCGGTAATAAAAGCTACCTCGTCCATAAGCTGCATCGCCATGCCCCCGAATAAGGTATCGTAATGATTGGTAGTGTTAGGAAATACGGCCTTGAATATCCGTGTTTCTGCAAGCCGGATCTTTTCTTCCAGGTTCATGTTGTAGCAAGTTTACTCACAAAGAAGTTGCCAGTGCAGGATTTTCAAATGCAATAAAATGGGAGAGCTCCCTGTTTTTATTAAATACCGGGTATTCTTCTACATGACAATAGTAAGGCTGGCTGTTTTTCTTATAATTCAGCAATGTGATTTCAATTGGCTTACGGTTATTTATTGCTTCACGGATCTTTAAACGCGCATCTAGTGAAGTATCGGGCCCCTGAAAAATCCTGGGATTGAGTCCCTTTAATTCATCTGAAGTATATCCGTTCATTTCATACACATTCCCGCTTGAATACACGATACGTAATAAAGGATCGGTTACAATAATAACCTTGTCCTGACGGAAAAGTTTTGATTCTATATCCCATTCAATGATCCACTTCTTTGTAAAAGATAGTTTATTTAATTGGTTGAAATCATCTGCACGCTCCAGCTTACGCTGGTAACCATTCATAAAAATGTCCCAGGAAAGCAATGGAGGGGAAGCAAATTTATCAGCATCATTTTTTTTTGACATAACGATAAGTTGTAATCAATCTTCTTATTCACATCATTCACCGCTAATGAAAAACGAACATTGATTAACATGTTTAAATGTCTAATCTAACAACATTTAGCAAAAAATGTTCGCTCGGTATTTAATGCAAAGCTTCTACAAAGATAGTAAATACCAATACCTTCATCTAAAAAGAAGAGGCATAAACCTTTTTTTTCAGGTATATGCCTCTTTTGTTTGAAGTTAAAAGTATATCAGGCACTGCAGGTTACACAACCTTCTTCCATGCTGCATGAGGGTCCGCTAAAATCTGCTGTAATACTGTCAATATCATTAGAAAGTATATTTTCCTCAGCTTTAGGAATCACCGGTTGCATCTGGTCACTGCCTTGTTTTTCGATGGTGAACTGAACCGCCTGTGTAGCAGCTTGTGTACGCAGGTAATACATCCCTGTTTTCAATCCCTTTTTCCAGGCGTAGAAATGCATGGAAGTAAGTTTGGATGTAGTGGGCGTATCCACAAACAAATTCAGCGATTGCGACTGGCAGATAAAGGCGCCCCTGTCAGCAGCCATATCAATCAGGTTGCGCTGTTTGATTTCCCAAACGGTTTTGTACAGTTCTTTTATTTCAGCAGGAATGTTATCTATGTGCTGGATAGAACCGTTAGCTGCAATGATGCTGTTCTTCATATCGTTGTTCCATAAACCCAGTTGAACAAGATCTTTCAGTAGGTGCTTGTTGATGATAATAAATTCACCGCTGAGTACGCGCCTTGAATATATATTGGATGTATAGGGTTCAAAACATTCATTGTTACCGAGTATCTGCGAAGTAGAGGCCGTAGGCATCGGTGCCAGCAGCAATGAATTGCGTACACCATGCTTCATTACTTCCTTGCGTAGCGATTCCCAGTCCCACCTGTTGGTGGGCTGTACCTTCCACATATCAAACTGAAAAATTCCTTTTGAAAGTGGCGACCCCTGGAACGTTTCATAAGCGCCCTGTTCTATTGCCAGGTCTTTGCTGGCGGTCATGGCAGCAAAATAAATCGTTTCAAAAATATCCCTGTTCAATATCTTCGCTAGCTCATTTTCAAATGGCAGTCGTAACAAGATGAATACATCAGCCAATCCCTGTACACCGATGCCGATGGGCCTGTGACGGAGGTTTGAATTTCTTGCTTCTACTATCGGGTAATAGTTGTAATCGATTATTTTATTGAGATTTTTGGTAACCTGATAAGTTACTTCATATAATTTATCATGATCGAACTTGCCATTGGTAATATAACGGGGAAGGGCCAGCGATGCAAGGTTACAAACGGCTACTTCATCAGGGGAAGTGTATTCCATTATCTCAGTGCAGAGGTTACTGCTTTTGATGGTACCCAGGTTTTGCTGATTGCTTTTGCTGTTGGCGGCATCTTTATACAACATGTATGGCGTGCCGGTTTCAATCTGCGCATCTAAAATAGCAAACCACAATTCCTGCGCGTTGATGGTTTTTCTTGCTTTGCCGTCCTTTTCATATCTGGTATATAACGCTTCAAATTCGGCGCCCCAGCATTCGCTCAGTCCCGGTGCTTCATTCGGACAAAACAAGCTCCACTTGCCATTTTCTTCCACCCGTTTCATGAAAAGGTCGGAGATCCATAAGGCATAAAACAAATCCCTTGCACGCATTTCTTCCTTACCATGGTTTTTGCGCAGGTCTAGAAATTCAAAAATATCAGGGTGCCAGGGCTCTAAATATACTGCAAAGGCGCCTTTGCGTTTACCACCGCCCTGGTCAACATAACGGGCGGTATCATTGAACACACGCAACATTGGAATGATGCCGTTGCTGGTTCCGTTGGTGCCGCCTATATAAGATCCTGTTGCACGGATGTTGTGAATAGCAAGGCCGATACCGCCGGCACTTTGAGATATGCGCGCGGTTTGTTTCAGCGTATCATAAATGCCTTCGATACTGTCTTCTTTCATGGTAAGCAAAAAGCAACTGCTCATCTGCGGTTTAGGTGTGCCGGCATTGAAAAGCGTGGGTGTTGCATGCGTGAACCAGCGTTCACTCATCAGGTTATAGGTTTTAATGGCGCTCTCCACGTCTTCTTTATGAATGCCGATAGCAACCCTCATGTACATATGCTGCGGACGTTCGGCCACCTTGCCGTCTATCTTCATAAGGTATGATTTCTCCAACGTCTTGAACCCGAAGTAATCAAAACCAAAATCACGGTCATAGATCAGGGTGCTGTCTAATAACTCGGCATTATCTTCAATCACTATCCATACCTCATCAGACAGTAAGGCGGTTCTTTTACCGCTGCCTTTATCAACATAATGATATAATTTTCTCATTGTTTCAGAGAAAGATTTAACGGTGTTCTTGTGCAGGTTGCTCACCGCGATCCTTGAAGCCAGCAAGGCATAATCAGGATGTTTGGTGGCCAGTGAAGCAGCTATTTCAGCAGCAAGATTATCCAGTTCCGTGGTAGGTACCCCGTCGTAAATGCCTTCGATCACTTTCTTGGCTACATCGATAACATTTACCAGCGGACTCAAACTGTA
Source organism: uncultured Flavihumibacter sp. (assembly GCA_964237295.1). Classification (GTDB taxonomy): domain Bacteria; phylum Bacteroidota; class Bacteroidia; order Chitinophagales; family Chitinophagaceae; genus JADCRZ01. The sequence continues at coordinate 7,066 of CAXSIE010000170.1, forward strand.
GGATAATTTTTCGATACGGGCTGTAACCTTATCGAACTTGATGCTTTCTTTTTTCCCGTTTCTTTTGATTACGTATTGCATCTTTTTAACTTTATGATTAATGGATTAGTAGTTTCGAAATTGATTAGAAGTCTTCTTCCAGGCTGAATGTCTGCGCTTCTTTGATGCCTGACATTACACCGGATTTCTGGTAATCACCCACACGTTTTTCAAAGAAATTCGTTTTGCCTTGCAGCGAAATCATTTCCATGAAGTCGAAAGGATTGGTGGCATGAAACATCTTTGGATAACCGAGTTCATCCAGCCAGCGGTCTGCAACAAATTCAATATATTGCTGCATGAGCTTGGAGTTCATGCCTATGAGGTCTACCGGTAGTGCTTCTGTGATAAACTCTTTTTCTATCCTTACAGCATCACCGATGATTTCATAGATCTCGGTTTTGCTCAGTTTGTTATCAAGCATTTTATAAAGCAAACAGGCAAATTCGCAATGCAGTCCTTCGTCGCGGCTTATCAGTTCATTGCTGAAAGTCAGTCCGGGCATCAACCCTCTTTTTTTCATCCAGAAAATAGAGCAGAAGCTACCGCTGAAGAAGATGCCTTCCACTGCCGCGAAAGCTACCAGCCGTTCTGCGAAGTTTCCTTTGTCGATCCATCTCAGTGCCCACTCTGCTTTTTTCTTTACTGCAGGAACCGTATCTATGGCATGGAACAATCTTGATTTTTCCTGGGGATCTTTGATATAAGTATCAATCAGCAGCGCATACGTTTCTGAATGAATATTTTCCATCATGATCTGGAAGCCATAGAAACACCTTGCTTCCGGCAGTTGCACTTCGCTCATGAAATTGACTGCAAGGTTTTCATTTACGATGCCGTCGCTCGCCGCAAAAAATGCCAGCACATGCGAGATGAAGTGACGCTCGCCATCATTCAGGTTGGCCCAGTCTTTCATATCGCCGCTTAGATCAATTTCTTCGGCAGTCCAGAAACTGGCTTCATGTTTTTTATACATTTCCCATACCTGGGGATAATTTATGGGAAGGATTACAAAACGG
>CAXSIE010000170.1:8133-9888 GCA_964237295.1 uncultured Flavihumibacter sp.
TAAAATGCTTTTCTCCGGAGTTTAAGTTCTCCCAATGCTTCATATCGTCAGAGAGGTCTATTTCTTCTGCTGTCCAAAAGCTGGCTTCGGCCTTTTTGTACATTTCCCAAATAGCGGGGTACTTAATGGGTAGGATCACAAACCGGTCTTTGTTTTCTTTTAGTAAAAGTTCGCTGGTATTTTCCATTGGTAATAATATTTTTATATGAACAGATTTTTATGTTGGTTGAAAGCTCGCATGTTCTGAGTTTTTTGTAAAAGCCTAAGGTTTTCATTGCATTTTTAAATGCTGTCAACCCGTTACAAGGTTACTAAACAATGTTAACTTAAGGTTACCAACTTGTCCACCTAGTGTTGAAAACTAACGATATTCAATGTGGTGAAGCATTTGCGAAAACAAATCTTTTAAGATGGGTTTGTAATAAGCCTTTTGATATAATAATTTTTTTTGTGGTGCAAAAATTCTGTTGAATGTTTGCCGGAAAATAAAAGTTATACCACTTGCTTTGGAGTAATAAATGATTGACTATTAATAATCTATGATTAGTTGGTATGAACGCTAATTTAATAGGGCGAAGGACTCACTGAAGTCCATCCTCCATCAATTATTAAACTTTGCCCGGTAATATGCCGTGCTTCCGGAGAAAGCAGGAACAGCGCCGCATTGGCGATATCGCTTACCGAAGCGGGACGGCCCAATGGAGTGATTGCAGACCATACTTTTTCGTAATCCGGATCATCTGTTGTACGTTCGGTAGCTGTAGCGCCGGGTGCGATGGTATTAACTGTGATCTGATATTCGGAGAGTTCAATAACAAGGTTTTTTGCAAGCATTTCCAGTGCAGCTTTGGTCATGCCATAAGCGGCAAGATTTTTATGAGCCTGGTGCCCGGTTACGGAAGAAGTGAATAATATCCTGCCACCTGTTTCTTGTTGTTTCATAGCTTTTGCCGCTGCCTGCGCCAGAAAGAAACTACCGCCAAGATTCACCTGCATCACTTTTGTAAAGGACGCCTCGGGGTAAGTTAAAAAGTCTCCGAATAAGGTAATGCCTGCATTGGCAACAGCCATTGTTAAGCTGCCAAACCGGTTTACAGCAGTAGTAACCATCTGCCGGATGAAATTTATATCCGCAGCATCGCCTGCCAACGCGATACAAATGCCGTTTTCTTTTGTGATCTTATCCGCCGCCGATGCGGCAAGTGCATCATCAATATCGTTAAGGATCACTGATGCCCCGCCGAGTGCCAGCTGCCGGCAGATCTCAAAACCAATTCCCTGTCCGCCACCTGTAACAATCGCAACCTGGTTTTCAAATCTTTTTAATGGCATGTTGTAGATTTTTTGCAAGTATAATTAATTTTTGGTGACTGAGGTGTAGGACCTGGCTATCAGCTTTAGGTGCGTCAAAGCCCTAAGGGCTGAAATGATTATAGATAATTATAGACATTGAAGCGCAAACCCTGAAAGGGTGGCATTATTAAAGTCTGTAGGGCGCTATGCTACCCTTTCAGGGTTAAGCATCATCCGATCTTCATAAATCTGAAATTAAATATAATACCTTTATCACTTAATCATAGCAGTGCGAAAATTTGGATATCTTTTTATTTTCATATTCATCGGCGTAACCATCGTGCTGTTGTTAGTACCCAGGAAAGGAATTTTTAAGCCTATTGATAAAGGGATGCGGTTCTCCAATCGAAGACTTAGTTATATCCAGGTGGTGTTGTTAATAAGTGCAGTAATATCGTTTGA
>CAXSIE010000171.1:0-228 GCA_964237295.1 uncultured Flavihumibacter sp.
ATCAGGATGTTTCATCATCCGGTATGGATCAAACGCACAGTGTGTTAATGCAGCAGGTTGATGATGCCCAGAAGAGAGGTGACTGGATCACCGCGAAAACAATGCTTTCTGCGGTACGCCAGCTAATGAAGCCCAAGGCCAAAATTAATGAGCCGGAGCCGCCTGAAGATCCATACATTATTCAACGTTTAACGCTGATCACTTACAAAAGTAAATTTCCCAATGAAA
>CAXSIE010000171.1:238-740 GCA_964237295.1 uncultured Flavihumibacter sp.
GATGCTTTAATAGAAGCTCACCTGCTGCTTCACCTGATGGATCCCTTTACTACTAACGATACGGAAACGCTCGGCTTGTGGGGTGCTGTTCACAAGCGGCTATGGGAACTGGACAAATTGCCGAAATACATCGACCAGGCTGTCCGCGCCTACGGGCGGGGTTTTTATATAAGGAACGATTATTATAATGGCATCAACTTCGCATTTTTGCTCAATGTAAGGGCTTATTATGCAACAGACCGTGCAGAAGCCATTGCTGATTATGTAGAAGCGGGCCGGATACGAAAAGAAGTTTTAGTAATAGCCGGAGAATGGCTTGAAAAAAATCCAATGCCAGTTAAAGACGAGGTAACTGATACCGCAATGAATGGATACCTGAAAAGCTGGTACTGGGTTAAAGCTACTATCGGCGAAGCTTATGTTGGATTAGGGGATGAAACAAGCGCCGAAAAAGTATTGCAGGAAGCATATGACAAGGCACCTGAAGGATGGATGAAAGCTT
>CAXSIE010000171.1:750-9868 GCA_964237295.1 uncultured Flavihumibacter sp.
CGATCCTGGCAAATTCGCCGCTGGAATTTATAAATCGGGATTAATGTAACTTCGAACGGGCATTGACTTGTTATCAGAATGATTGAATGAATACTTGATTACATTAGCCATATTGCCGTTGTTCCTTTAATCATTCTAAATAACAGTTCCTAATATTAACTTAATTTCAAGGCATGATTATAGCGCCCAAGTATCTTCTGCTCGCAGACGATGACAAGGATGATGTGGACCTGTTTACAGATGCTTTAAATGAACTGGAAGAGTTAACAGTTCTTAAAACCGTTCATGACGGTGAACAGTTGATGAATTTTCTCATAAATGAAGCTGATCGGTTGCCGGATATGCTGTTTCTTGACCTGAATATGCCTAGGAAAAATGGCTATGAGTGCCTGGCGGAGATTAAAGACAACGACCGGTTGAAAAACCTTCCCGTGATAATTTTTTCTACATCATTCAACCTTGAAGCTGTGAATGCACTGTACAACAATGGTGCACTGTATTATATCAGTAAGCCGAATGAATTCACAAAGCTCAAAAAAGTAATCCATAATGCCATATCCGCTGCCTCTAAAGCAGTAAATAAAACCTCCCTTGATAATTTTGTTCTGCAGCCCTAAATTTTTTTTCTTTCATGAAAACTGAAGTCACTGATAATGATTTACCATTTCTTACAAGTGGTGGAGAAATGGCCGCCCTGATACGGCAAAAGGATTGGAGTAAAACATTGGTGGGTAATCCGGAAAACTGGCCCCTGAATTTGCGTATTTCACTGGGTATCTTATTGAACTCTAGGTTCCCGATGTTTTTATATTGGGGACAGGACCTGATTGGTTTTTACAACGATGCCTACCGTCCGAGTTTGGGTATCAGCGGAAAACATCCCCATATCCTCGGGGAGCGTGCGGAAGATTCATGGCCGGAAATATGGCATACCATTAAACCCCTGATAGACCAGGTTTTATCGGGAGGCGGCGCTACCTGGAGCGAAGACCAACTAATTCCTATTTACCGTAACGGAAATATAGAAGACGTGTACTGGACCTTTAGTTACAGTCCGGTAAACGATGAAACGGGCCATCCTTCGGGAGTACTGGTTATCTGTTATGAAACAACCGGAAAAATCAATCACCTCAAAGAAATAAAAGAAAGAGAGGAACAGCTCAATTTTACGCTGGATGCCGCTGAATTGGGAACATGGGACTTAAACCCGGCAACAAACAGGTTTATTGGCAATAACCGGTTGAAGGAGTGGTTCGGCCTGGCTCCTGAAGATGAAATAGAATTATCAAAAGCTTTAAATGCAATTGTGGAAAAAGACAGGCCAAGTGTAATGCATGCGATAGGCAAGGCATTGCAGCCCGCTTCTAGTGGTATTTATGACATTGAATATTGCATAAAAAATCCGGTAACCGGTAGAGAACGTACAGTAATTGCAAAAGGAAAAGCCTTATTTAACAGCAATGGCATCGCATACCGCTTTAGTGGCACTTTACAGGATATTACGGATAAGGTGGCCGCAAGAAAGAAGATGGAAAAAAGTGAAAAGGAATTTCGCAATACGGTTAAACAGATAGCGGTTGGCATTACCATATTTAAGGGACCCGATTTTATTGTTGAAATGGCTAATGATGCTTATTTAGAGGTTATAGATAAAACTGAAAATGATTTTGTTGGCAGGCCTTTATTTGATACGCTTCCGGAAGTTAAGGAAAGTGTGGCCTCCCTGCTCACCAATGTTTTAACTACCGGTATTCCGTTTTATGGAAAAGAATTTCCAATAACAATCAACAGGTATGGTAAAGAGGAATTAACCTATTTCGATTTTGCCTATCAGCCCTATCATGATGAAGATGGAGCAATTTCCGGCGTTATTGTTATTGCAAATGAAGTTACCTATTCCGTAAAAGCCAGACATTCGCTGGCCGAAAGTGAAAAGCAGTTTCGCAACCTGGTGATTCAATCTCCTATTGCTATGACAATTTTAAGAGGAAAGGATCATATTATTGAATTGGCGAATAAAGTTATGTATGAGAAGATATGGCGAAAGCAGGAAAGCGAAGTTGCCGGCAGGAGTATCCTTGATGTGTTTCCTGAATTAACAGATCAAAAATATCCTGAATTGCTGAACGAAGTTTTTTTTACAGGAAAATCCTTCCAGGAAACAGAATCTATTGCTTATGTTCAGGGTGATGATGGCTTGAAAGCATTTTATATAGATTACGAATATGCACCTTTGTTTGGAACAGACAATTCCGTATCCGGCATAATGATCACTGTTAGCAATGTAACGGAAAAAGTAGAGGCAAGGCAAAAGGTTGAAGATGCGGAAGAAAGGCTACGACTGGCCCTTGAAGCCACCGAGCTTGCTACCTGGGACCTGGATCTTCGAACCCGTCAAATAGTTTATTCATCACGCCTGCTGGAAATATTCGGACATAGTGAATCAAATGTACTGACGCACCAGCATATGCGCAGCCAGATTCATCCTGATGACCTGCACAAGGTTGTTGAAAAGGCATTTGATAATGCTATGAGAACCGGCACCTATTTTTATGAGGCAAGGGTTATAAAACCTGATAACTCCGTTTGCTGGATAAGAACCCGGGGAAAAGTGTTTTTTGATGAAAAAAAGCTGGCGGTAAAATTAATCGGTACGGTTCAGGATATCACGGAAGAAAAACATTATAAAGAAGAATTGCAGGAGCGGGAACAAAAATTTAGGCTCCTGGCAGATACAATGCCCCAGTTTGTATGGACCGGGGATGTAGATGGAAATCTGAATTACTTCAACCGGGCTGTTTTTGACTATTCCGGATTAACAATGGGGCAGGTTTTTACAGACGGATGGTTACAGATAGTTCATCCGGACGACCGCGAAGAAAATATCACCAAATGGATGAGTTCAGTGGCAACAGGAAAAGATTTCATATTTGAACACCGGTTTAAAAGATTCGACGGGGAATACCGATGGCAACTAAGTCGTGCTATTCCGCAAAGGGATACCCTTGGAAATATCCGTATGTGGGTTGGCACAAGTACCGATATCCAGGAACAGAAAGCTTTTTCAAGGGAACTGGAAAAACAGGTGCTGGAACGTACCCGGGAATTGGAAGAAAAAAACAGGGAACTGGAAAAAATAAATGCGGAGCTCAAAAGTTTTGCCTACGTTTCCAGTCATGACCTTCAAGAACCGCTTCGTAAAATACAAACGTTTGCAAGCCGGATCATAGAAAAAGAAATTGTAAACCTTTCGGAAAAAGGGAAAGATTATTTTGTCAGGATGAATGAGGCGGCAAAGAGAATGCAGACGCTTATTGAAGATTTACTTACTTATTCACGCACCAGCACATCTGAGCGTAGGTTTAGTATTACCGATTTAAATGAAATAATTAATGAAGTAAAGAATGAATTAAAAGAAACATTCACGGAGAAAAATGCTACTATAGTTGTAAATACCTTATGTGAAGCCAATATTATTCCATTTCAGTTCAGGCAGCTTATGTATAACCTCATTGGCAATTCATTGAAGTTTTCAAAACCTGAAAAGCCTTTGTTTATAAAGATAAACTGTGAAATTATAAGGGGTGATACGCTAAAAAGCGCATCTCTGTCTCCTGAAAGCAGTTATTGCCATATCAGCGTCTCCGACAATGGAATAGGCTTCGATCCCCAATATAAAGACCGGATATTCGAAGTGTTTCAGCGCCTGCATGGAAAGGAAGAGTATAAAGGCACCGGAATCGGATTATCAATCGTTAAAAAAATTGTCGAAAATCATAATGGTGTTATTACCGCCACGGGAGCGTTGAATCAAGGTGCGGTGTTTGACATTTATATTCCGGCGTAAGCGGTGCAACGGGGGGAAGCGATAAGCTTTGCCAGGTTGCACTTTATTATTCCCTGGCAAATTTAACTTCCATCGCTATTACCTGGAACCCGCTCCTGGCAGGCTTCTTTTCACCAGGAACCACCAGCCTGAAAGGACCTATGCCTGCAGGCAATGGCTTGCCGTCAGACTCATAGGCAAGCGTTACAACACGGTCTGTAAAACTGCTGTCGAGTTCGGCCAGTGAAAATAATACCTTATAGCCATCAGCGCATTTTACTAGAAGGTACTTACTCAGATTTTCACCCCGCAGTTGTTTATCCATAGTAACGCCTGCCCTTCCTAATATCTCCTGTAGGTCAACACCTTTGTAGCTGTGGTCCTTTCCGGCTTTATCCTTCATATTTACATTAACCGGTTTCATCTTTAATAAATCTTCCATAGACACTGTTAACGGGGTTGTTACTTCACCACTTATTTTAATAGCAGGCTTTGAAGTAGTGTCCTGCGCATGGGAATAAAATGTAATAATGCACAAAAGCATTGCTGTAAAAAAACGGGACAAGATCATGTTTGCTGTTTATAAAGGATTTTGAAAAACATTTTTCTGTAATAAAAGTTGTATCGGTAAGCATGTGCGTTTAAACAAACGATGGCGGCCACGCAATAAAATATTTTCGGCATCCGGCTCATCAATTAAATTAAAAGCTATATAAAAGATTGGCAAAATAATTCCTTCCTGGTTCCGGGTAACCTTCCACCAGGGAATAGTTCCTGTCTGTTATATTATTTATTCCTGCTTCAACGGAAAATAAACGCCATACATGAACCGATGCGTTGGTGTTTATGGTGGCAAACGATCCGGTTGAAGTGCCGTATGAAGTGCTGTACCTTTTTGAATTGTATTCTGTATTCGCCTGTATGGAAAACCTGTTAGTCATTTGATATTGCAGGAAGGCAAAAAATTTGTTTTCAGGCACATCGGTAAAATGAATGGAAGGATTAGTGAGATTGTTGCGTTTGATATAAGTGAAGTTTGCACCCGCTTTGAGCGATGCAAATAACTGGTATTCCGCGCCAATTTCCGCACCCAGGTATTCTGCTGTTCCAACATTCTGCAACTGGCTTTGCCATACACGGCGTACGGAATCATATTTTACATTGGATACCATAAGAATGGTATTCCTTATTTTACTGTAAAACAAGGCGGCCTGTATGTTAAACCTGTTCAAGGAATGTTTATAAGCCAGTTCATAATTAACAGCATATTCCGCATGAAGGTCCACATTAGGTATGGCTGTACCCATACGATACGAATAGCGGTCTTTGGTAGTGGCAAACCTGGTTTTACGGGCGATAGAAAATTGTAAGGTACCGGCATCGTGCCTGTATTCCAGGCCACCCTGCACGTTAAATGCATTATTGCTGTTGGATGGAAAATCAGTCACTTGTTTAGAGGTGCTGTTGTACTCCTGAGCTTTTATGCTGCTCCTGTTATTAAAACTTGCACCTGTAAGCAATAGCAAATCGCGTGTAATGCTGAATTCATTTTCAACACCCGCGGTATAAGTATTATCGGAAATAGTGCGAACCGGTTCGCCTTCATTGTGCTCGCGGTGAACATCCTGCTTGTATTGAAGTGTTGATTTTAAATTATCTCTTGTGGAGAATGTTTTACCATATTCAATGATGCCACCTAATGTATAATCGTTATAATGACTTTTGAAAGCGTAAGGCTTTGATATTTTCGTGTAGCTGACATCATCATAGGAGTTCAGCAGGTTATTGAATTTATCGTAATAAAGCCTTGTCTTTATATACTGGCTGCTGTCTATAGTAGTATTTGAAATAAAATAAACGCTTTGTTTATCCCATTCAGGCCATTGCCAGAAGCGGGGACTTTTAAAAAGGCTATTTAAGGTATCAGTGCCTGCATATACGGGCGTACCTTTTTTGCCATGCTGGTAAATATAGCTTAATGCATACTCTGATTTCTTGTCAGGTGTAAAAGCTATTTTAATATTATACTTTTCATCCGCACTATAGGAATTGTTACGGCTTCCTCCCGCTTCATTTTTAGCAGGTTTGAACTTATCGGAAAGCGGGAATGAGTCTCTGCTCAGTTTTGATGCTCCCGCCTGGATATAAAACTTACCCAGGTTACTTCCGATGTTTATATTTGTTCTGTATCCACCGGAAAGCCAGCCGGTAGCGCCGTTCCCCTCAAACTTTTGTTGTGGTTTCCTGCTGATAAGGTTTATCGCTCCTCCAAGGGCGTTAGGTCCGTACATCACCGAAGTATAGCCTTTTGAAACGTTAACTTCCGCCAGGTCGAAGGTAGTAAACCTTGCCAGGTCAACATATCCATCGTATGGAATATAAACCGGAATTCCATCTATGAGTAAAGGCACCTGCCGTAAATCAAATCCCCTGACATATACCATGGCTTCATTGCGTGGTCCCACTGCCGAAAGGTTTACACCCGGTAAAAGGTTTAATGCTTTAGATACATCGTTTTTAGCAAATTGCTGTAATCTGGTGGCGCTGATATAGGAGTTTATATCTTTCGACTTGCTACTGCTGACTACAACTTCACCCAAGGTAAAAACAGCCTGACTGTCTTTAACTGCAACGGGTTGCTGCCCATAAACAAATCCCGAAACCATGCAAATAAATGATAGAGATAAAAAAAATTTCATAAACTTAGAAGGAGTTCGTTATTTTTTTAAAGATATAACGCTTTGCCTAAATAAAACTCCTTACTATCAATTAAATAAAAAATATAGCGATCAGAGCAGCATTAATTGTCGGGTTTCTTTTTCCAGGAATTCAATGAAACGCTGGCGCAATTGCTGGTGATAGCTGATAAGCAATTTTGCTTCTGCTGTGATCACAGATCCGCCGCCTTTTTCGCCACCGGTTTGAGTAATAACCAAGGGTTTATTGGCCTGTGCGTTCAGCGCATTGATCATTTCCCACGCTTTCTTATAGGACATGCGCATTTGTTTGGCGGCTTTATTGATGGAGCCGGTTTCTTCTATCTTTTGCAGCAGTTCCACGCGGCCCGGGCCAAAGAAACGTTCGCCCTGGCATTCCACCCATAAGCTACCGGCAACTTTGTAGCTTGATGTTTTTTGCAGCAGTGATTTTACGGATGACTGAACCATGGTTGTTCATTGAAAGCACAAGATACAATCTCAATAGTTCATGGCCATCTGAATATAATTTTTACAATCATCAGTTTTTTTGAACCACGGAGACACAAAGACACAGAGCGTCACAAAGATATTTTCATTAAACCCTGTGTCGCTCCGTGCCTTTGTGTCTCCGTGGTTCAAAAAAAATGCGCTGGTTATATTTATTGCAACTGCACTTTCACTTTTTTTGTAGTCGATTTAAATCAGCTTATCAGGCGTAAATGGTAAATCACGTAACCGTTTACCGGTTGCATTGAAAACCGCATTGGCTATTGCTGCTGCAACGCCGGTAATACCTATTTCCCCTACACCACGGGCACCGATAGAAGATATATGCGGATCTGGTTTTCCAATAAATAAAACATCAATAGGGGGTATGTCTAAATGCACCGGAACATGATAATCAGCTAATGTGCGTGTAACGGGGTTGGCCCAACGTTTATCGTAAGCGGTTTCTTCCATTAAAGCGGCACCGATCCCATATATAACACCGCCGATAACCTGTGAACGGGCGGTTTTTTCATTCATGATCCTGCCAACGTCCTGCACGCTGACAAAGCGTTTAACCCTGATCGTTCCAAAGTCTTCATCCACCCATACTTCCGCAAACTGGGCGCCAAACGAATGAAATGAATATTTTTTAGAGTCGCTATTTTCTTCACTGTCCAAGGGTGCAATCATGCAGGGCGGGCTTTGCGGACCCATTCCACTTCCTGAGGCTGGCATTGCGGTTGCACACGCTTCAAGCATGGTTTTACCGTTGCGCTGCATGATGCCGGCATACGAATCGCTTTTCGATTCATCCCCTTTTAAAAAGAACCTTGCATCAGCAAAACCAATTTCCTCAGGTTTTTTATTATTCAATTTTGATTTTTTGTCTGCGATAGCTAACTGCATCAGATCTTTGCGAAGCATTTCGCCTGCAGCCAGAACTGCCGGGTTAACACTTGCGGTGGTTACCGAGCCACCGGAAACCGGTGCAGGAGGCAGACTGGAATCACCGATCTTCACTTTAATTTTATTCATTGGAACACCCAGCGCGTCAGCAGCCGTTTGTGCAAGAATGGTGTATGTGCCGGTTCCAATATCCTGTGTGGCACTCATTACCCTTACCGAACCATCAGCCAACAGTTGAATTTTGGCAGCCGCAGAAGCCCTCATGGCCGGGTAAGTGGCGGTAGCCATTCCATAACCCACCAGGTTTTTACCATTGCGTGTTTGCCGGGGTTGCATATTGCGTTTTGACCAGCCGAATTTTTCCGCTCCCATTTTGTAACACTCGAGTAAATGCTCACTGGAAAACGGATGTTTTTTGAGCGGGTCTTCTGAAGTATGGTTAAGCACCCTGAATTCAATCGGATCCATCTTACATTCATATGCCAGTTCATCCATAGCCGATTCCAGGGCGAATGTTCCGGGTGTTTCACCTGGGGCGCGCATATAAGTAGGCGTTCCTATATTTAGTTTGGCAACCTTATAAGTAATCTCTCTTATCGGTGCGGCATATAATACACCGGTTTGTTTACCACTTGGTTCAAAAAATTCCGATACGTTGGCATAAGTATCATTATGGTGTTGTATAGCTGTTAATTTACCATCTTTCTCTGCGCCTATGGCAACTTTTTGTTGCGTTTCAGAACGCCGGCCAACATTTGTTTGCATCATCTGCCTGGTAATAACCAATTTTACCGGGCGTTTTATAGCCTGAGCGGCCATAGCTGCCAGCAAAACATGCCCCCATTGCGATCCCTTGCAGCCAAATCCGCCACCCACATAAGGTGAGATTATCTGCACATTTTCGGGCTTCAGTTTAAAAAAATAAGCTGCCGTTCCACGAACACCCATTACCCCCTGCGTTGCATCCCACAAGGTTAATTTATCGGTTCCTTCCCAGGCAGCTATAGTAGCATGGGGTTCCATCGGATGGTGATTTTCGGTAGCAGTGGTATAAGTATGATCTGTTTTAAATGCAGAGGCATTGATCAGCGCATCTGTTTTACCTTCATTAAGCTGCGCCTCTTCACCCCTGATTTCTTTGGGTTTGAAGCCATTCGGCAATTCCGTTTTCAAATCAACGGCAGGCGTTTCCTTGTTG
>CAXSIE010000172.1:0-4028 GCA_964237295.1 uncultured Flavihumibacter sp.
AAAGCCGTTCCTTAGTTGTATCATCCTTGGATAAAAGGCGGAACTGTCTGATGGGGCAATGCGTTTCAGGGTTGCCGCATCCCATATTATTCCCTGACCAATTGCAGGTTGTAAAGGCCGTTGCAATACCGTTAATGATATAAAGAAAAAGGTGATGGCGGCAGTTTTCATTTTAAAAAATAACATTTTTTAAATTATAAACGCCACAATATAAAACAGATTACCGGTTTTAATCCATCCTGTAATCGCCGTATTCCACGAATCGCAATTCAGACAATTTCTTATTGCACTATTATAAAACTTATATTAAAATCTACCGACTGCACATCACCCGGTCCAACAGACAGCACTTCAATAGTAAAATTCTTGCTTACTGTTTTACCTGCATTAGTGATCAGCGTTATGGTACCTCTGCCTGAACCGGCTTTCACGGGCGTAATATTTAAAATATTGCCGGATGTTGTAATAGTAAAAATGGAATTGTCTGCAGACACCGCTACCATGCTTCCGGCCCGATAGGATACGGTATCACCTTTCAGGTTGATCGGATATATTATGCCGGTAGCTTTCTGGCCCAGGTTTAAAGTCAGGGATGCAATTAAAGCAACCGGATCGGTAACAGGATCTGTAACCGTAGTGCCAGTAGTGGTGTTGCCAAGAATGATTTTATTATCAGCCAGCTTTGCTTCCCATTTTGGTATCTCCGCAAGTTCGGTAGCAAGGGTAACAGGATTAGGAATTGATACATTATCGCCCGGTTGAATGTTGTAAGGACTGCCATCAACGGTTACCCAGTCCTGCCTGTTAGCATAAGGAACGTTTACACCCGGTCTTACATAGCCAATGGTGTTGTTTTTATAAGTGATATCCTTAAATACATCAGTGCCCACATTGCTGCCGTTCCATACAGCACCACCACCCCAGAATCTTTGCGACGGAACACCGTTAGGAAACATTCCCGCCGATATTATTGTGTTATACGTTACTTCTATATTATGACCGGCATTTATATTGATGCCGCCATTGCAGGTTGACAGTACCTGGTTGTTATAGATCTTTATGTACTGGCTAACATTGTTAAATTGATTCACTGAAGGAGCGCCTTCCACCGTAATTCCTGACCCGGTGTAATAATCCGCATTATAGGGATAAGGATAAGCTCCTTTGATATAATTGTCATGGATCAGGAAAGGAGCAGCTGCGGTTCCACCTGAATTACCCAGGTTTATATTATCTTCAATCCATGAACTATCCAGCAGGTTCTCAAATTTGTTGTAAGCTATCTCACCGGTAATCGGTAAAACTGTGTTGAATAGAATAGATGCCCTGTGTTCCCCTTCGGACATATCAACCCGGCGCTTATCTGTATTCCTGAAAATATTATACCTTATAACAGCACTTTTGGTATTTTCATCTGAATGGTCAATTAATAAACCCCCTGTATGATTAACCTGGTTGTTCTCAAAAATTATATACTGAGGATGATAGTCTTCAAGTACCCGCCCCCACTGGCTGTTACCGGTTGGCGTCTGGCCCGAAAAGGTATTGTGGTGAATATTCAGCTTTGTGCCACCGGGGCACTTGATATGAATTCCCGAGCTCACGATATTGCAATTGGTTATTTCCACCGGATCATAGGTTTGCAGGGTAATGGCCGGAATGTTGGAATTATCACTTTTATAGTTGCCGGTATATGTTCCACCCTTTGTAATGGTAATTGGTCCTGAATAAACAACCTGGCCCTGAGTGAAGGCAGATACTAAAAGAAATAAGATGAATAGAGCGTTTTTCATAAAAATATTTGGCTTTAATTAAACAACCGTATATAATCCCCATTTACTAAAATTTTCAAAGGAGATCGAAGCGTTAATATTGTTTGATATTGTTAACACATGTCAATGATCATTCATGCTAATAACATGGACTATGGCTGAAGTAGATATCCTTAGTAAAAGAACTGGATACTTCCTGTTATATTTCATTTAAGCTATAAATTAGATTTATTTAAGTGGTTTCATGTAGCGTTTTTACCATAAAGTGTAGGTATTGTTAACGAACGCCGGAAGGTGCATTTGGAAGCAACCCGGAATCTGGCGCCGTGCGCAGTGCAATCGTTTGATGGTACATTTAAGACGAAGCAGGACATAAAAACACAGAGGCGCAAAAGCACACAGGAACAAAGAAGTGCTAACAACCTCCTTTGTTCCTTTGCGCCTCCTGTGTTTTTATGGCCTGCTTCCGTATTGACGGTAGCTTTATATACCGGCTATGAATAACAATTAAAAATCCCAGGCTTTAAATAAAAAAAGTAAATACAGGCTGCCTTATTTATCCGGGATGTAAGATTATTGTTGAGGAGGTGATTGTGTGCTGATAGTATTGCGCATGTCATCTAATTCATGTAAACGCTGTTGCTTCTTTTCAAGCTGAGAATTAAGTTTTTTTATTTTTTCATCCTGATCCTTTACATTGTTGTCGGCGGACTTTTTATCCTTTGCTTCTTTATAAGCTCTTTTAGCTTTTCTTTTTGCACTCCTTGCATCGCTCACACTGCCATCAGTAGCTTTTGATGCCTGATTACTACTGGATTCAGCTGCTTTCTGCGCGTCGGAAGATGCATCGTTTGCTTTATCCTGGTACTTTGGTAACTTGTTTTGAGCAGCCGTCAATTCAGAGGTAAGATCGGCAATGTCCTTGCTTACATTGGCATATTCTTTATTGAGTTTTGCAGTATCGGCAGCGGATTTATATTTCTGGGAAAGGGCCGGTATGCTGGTCATTAAAATCATTATGCAGTAAAGTAGCGAAAGGCTTTTTTTCATGATTATTTTTTTAATATAAATTAATTTCGGATAGTTAAACATGGCAATCAGCAGTAACCTGATAAGCGTTGATCTGCCGGTAGCGGACCACTGCTTGTAATTCAATACATAAGTTCCTGCTTAACGCTAGAAAGATAAACAATAAAAGTAGATTATTTAAATTTTAACTTTTGATTTAACTAATGTTCAGCAATCCCGAATGCTACAAGATAGTCCGTTACTATAGTAATTTGATGTTAAGAAAGTCAGCGATTGTCGTTTTTCAATTTAATATAGAAGCCAACGATATCCACTTTAAAATCTTTGGATTTCATATCCGTTATATTAATAGTTTGCCAGGCAGTAGTGGGATAGATAAATGCATAACTGTTTTTAGCTGTGGTCACTTTTACCGGCATCTCAAATCCTGCTTCATCAGCATCCCATTTGTATTGAACCTGTAATGAAGCCCCTTCTTTTTTAAAGACCAGGGATAGCTGCGGTATGGCCGGATGTCGCAGGTATTGATTAAAGAATGGAGTGAGGTTTTTATTCATTGCATTATTAAAAAAGCCGATTATGTCGCCGGTTGTGATTGACTGGTATTTCAAATGATGTTGAATACCTTTCAGGATGCTGAACCAGAGCGAATCATTGTTGATGGTATTACGCAGGGTATGCAGCATCAGGGCGCCCTTTGCATACATATCTCCTAAATGAAAGTCGTTTACATCGTATACGCCAATGATTGGTTTTTCATTCCCCGGTTTCTCACTTTTTAAATATTTCAAGGCAGCTTCTTTGCTGTAAAAAGTTTCATAATTAAGTACTTCGGCATAAGTAGCAAAAGCCTCATGTATCCATAAGTCCGCATTGTCTTTACAGGTGATGCTGTTTCCCCACCATTCATGCGCTGACTCATGCCAGGCCGTCCTGATAAGATCGGTGGAATCATATTTATCAGTGTTAATCGGGTTATTTATCGGCCCGATGCTTACAGCACTTTGGTGCTCCATCGGGTACAGTGATTCCATTAAGGTGAATCCATCGCGGTTAAAAGGATATTTGCCAAAATCTTTTTCATACAATGCCAGCATTGGTTTTACATGACTGAATACCTGTTTTGCCTTGTCGAGGTTGTAAGGCAAACAATAATAATTTAGTGTGAGAGAGTCCTCATCACTTTTGTAAACATCTGAGAAATTGATATAGTCGCCAATGTTTATA
>CAXSIE010000172.1:4038-9848 GCA_964237295.1 uncultured Flavihumibacter sp.
ATAGGATAACTTACGTACCAATCGAAGCGTGTACGGTCGCCAGGCAGATCGGTTTTGCCCTTCAGTCTTCCATTTGATATATCGGTTAGCCCGCGTGGAACGGTAATGCTTATTTTCATGCTGTCGGGCTTGTCTGAAAGATGATCCTTGCAGGGCCACCACAGGCTTGCACCGGATCCCTGGCACACGGATTCGATCCACGGTTTTCCGTTATGATCCTGAGCCCATATAAAGCCGCCGTTTAAAGCGGACATATCAGGAACTTGTGGCGAACCGGAATAAATAAAACGGATCTCTTCTTTGCTTCCTTTTGTGATTGTTACAGGAAACTGAACGAACACCGCATTGTATGCTCTTGTATAGGTAAGTTCCTGGTTGCGATAAAGAATTTTTTCAATCTTCATGTTGGCAAAAAGATCCACCTGCATTTTATCAAAGGGCGCAATCGTTTTGAATCGAATAACGGTGTTGCCATATATTAACCTGGTTTCCGGTTCTATCCTCACATCCAGGTCATAAAACACTACATCATAACAGGTGCGCAACGGGGTTAGCATGCCGCGTAAAGTATCTGAGCGGTTGAATCCATTTTGACGGTTGGCAAAATTTGTGGTGAAGGATGAGTCTGGTACAATTTCAGAAATCTTTGTGAAACCAATGGGTCCGTTTCGGGTCACTTTCATTTTTTGTATCAGGCCTTTCCTGTCCCTGATGAATTCGAATACCTGGTTGGCTTCTTTGGTTTGTAAGGTAAACTTGTCCGTTGAAAGAAACAGCAGCTCGATACGGGACGTTTCCATTTTGCCATCCCCAAGTATCTCAAGGGTCAGGTGGTTGTTTTCTACCCTGATAACCGCTGCTTTGTAAGTACTTAATTTATACTTACCGGCGTATTCGGCCAGATCCCTGTTTTTAACGGAGGTTGCCGCAGAAGAATCCTGCACTTTTGTCCATTGCATGTTCAGGTTCTGTCGCCAAAAGAATTTTTTTATGACGCCCATGCTGTCCTCGATAAATTCAATGGTAACTGGCGGTTGAACCTGCCTGGCCTTGTAAGTATTGCCTGAAACAGGGATTAGATCAGTTTTACCCTGGCCTGGAAATGCAAGTACCAGGTGATTGTTTTCTTTTTTAATAAGGAACCTTTCGAGGGAATCTATTGAGTTGCGGTAAACGCCCGGGAACTTTTCCAAAGCGTTGTTATTGGTATCACCCGTTTTTTGTTGTGAGATCAGCGGATCAATAAAAAGCAATGAGGTAATTAAAGTCAGGAATACAATTTTCATACAGGTTTAATTTGGGGCAAAGTAATATGGAAGCCAATTAAAACCTATGCAAATCCGGATTTGAGAATTATCAAACAATAAAATAAGAAGTCTTGCTACATACTTAATGCGTTTTTTTTGTATTCGGTTGGTGACATACCCGTTATTTCTTTAAAGGTCCGTTGAAAGGTTGCCTGCGAATTAAAACCACATTCAAATGCAACACCCGCTATAGTCAGGTTATTCATCCCGGGCTGCTGCATTTTCTCTTTCAGTGCTTCCACCCGGTACCTGTTGATAAATTCATTAAAACTTTTATTAAGGTGTTGATTCAATACGAACGATATTGTTTTTTGCGGGAGGCCGGTATGAGTTGACAGCGCGGTTAAATTGAGTAATGGATCGAGGTATAATTGCTGTACCTCCATGGCTTTTTTTAACAGTAATATAGCGTGCTCTATGTTTGCAGGCGATAAGGTTGAAAGGGAAGCTCCCGTTTTTTTTACTGTTGTACCTGAATGATGCAACGCCATCATATACCCTTTTATGCCCAGCCAGTATATTAAAATAGTAAGTGGCAGATAAAGCGGAAACCAGTCCACCGAATTCAGTAACCTGTCTGAATATCTGGGGATAACATAGGGGATTAGGTATAACAACCAGATCACCTGGAAAACCATGAATACCCGAACGAATAATTGCAGCCATTTATAATTGCCGGCCCGTTCATTCGCCGCTATGTTAGTCTGCATTTTGTAAGAAAACAAAAATCTGTCAGTAATCCATAGATAAAAACTAACAGAGAGCCATCGCGGAATGTCAGAATAAACATAATAAGTATCAATAAAATCGTTCCATACCGGATCGTGCTTTTTAGCAAGGTGAGTCAGCAACGCAATAAGATAGATGATGACGGTAAGGTGTGGAACAAGATCAACGATAACCGGATAAAAATGACGCCATTGCTTTTTTGTAATTTTAAAATCCGGATCACTGAAGGATTTTACATAGAAAAATATCAAAGGTCCTACCGGCATTATGATAAAGAAGGGAACGAAAGCCTCAATTATAGAACAGATCCTGCTTGATGTAAACCAATCCTGGCTGTTAAGATAGATTTTAAGGCTGGCCAATGCCAGCAAAAATATCAATGCACCCAATATCTTATTGGATATACCGCCTTTTTTAAAATTGAAAAGTAAGCCGCTGACAATAAATCCCTGGACCGCGCCCAGTAATACAACCGAATTTAAAAATGTGAAAAGTGAATGCATAGTTTTCTACCTGTTGAAACACATGAATGCATAAATTTAATAAATTGAAGTCAACCGCATTTAATTTACCCTGGAATAACCGTTTAGTGGTATTGCGAACTACCTGTTAAGTGTATAGTATTGTATTCATAAAAATTAAAAAATGGATACCTTAAAAGTACAAACAGCACCTATAGCTGAGATAGATCACACACAGATCACAGCAAGGCCAAGGCCTTTGCCGGCAAAGCCGGTTGCATTGACCATCCCTAAAATTGTTTTAACCCTTGATAACAAGCCTGAAGTTGATCTGCGCAGGGAAATTATTACGCTAGGCATCCCGATCCGCTCGCAGGGCGGCCGTGGAACCTGCTCTGTATTTGCAATGACATTTATGCTCGACTTCATGTACGCTAAACATTTTGGAGTGAAAAACGCAGACTTCTCTGAAGAATTTCTCAATTATGCCAGCAATATGGCTATAGGTCAGAAATTTGACGGCGGTTTCTTTAATGACATTGACCTGGGTTATCAAAAATTCGGTGATGTAAGTGAAGCATTGGCTCCTTACAAAAGCATATTTGATCCGAACCTGAGTTATGATGCAGCTACAAAAGCTAAAGCTGCTTCGCTTATGCCACGCCTTAAAGCGCACTTTATCAAACCATGGGACGTAACTACAGGGTTGTTGGCAAGCCAGCTTTTTGCTATTATCTTTCACCTTAAAGCAGGCAGACCGGTAGCCGCCGGCCTGAGATGGCCTAAAAATAGTAACCTGCATATACAATCCGTGCTGGGTGTGAGTATGATCACCGCCCCGGCCGCAAGCGAAGTGTTTGACGGTCATTCTATTATCTTTGTCGGCTACAAGGTTTCTAATAGCTTCCCCGGTGGTGGTTACCTGGTATTCCGCAATCACTGGGGTACCTCCTTCATGGACAACGGTTACGGATACATGTCGTTTGATTACGCGTCCAAGTACACAAATGATCTTGTTCAGTATATTTTACCATAATGATCGGCTGTTCACTATAAATAGAACGACTTTAAAAACCGTAAATGGCAAGGCAATGAGTAATCATTGCCTTGACTTTTTAGTATGCTATTCCCTTGTTGTTCGTAAGCATTCCACCGTCGTAATTACATCACTGATCCTTTATAACCATAACGTAAAAAGAAACGCACTTTTTTCTATCTTTGATACATTAAAAATAACAAGTGGATAATATAAAACTATATGATAAATTAGCATCATTACCTGACCACCTGAAAGTAGCCGTTTCAGACTTTATTGATTTTCTTGTGTTAAAAGGTAATCCTGAACAAGTTAAGAAAAAACCTATTTTCGGCAGTGGTAAAGGGATGTTCATTTTGAAGCCAGGCTTTGACGAACCTATGGAAGATTTTAAAGAATATATGCATTGATGCAACGAAATTTGCTTGATACTCACACTTTGATATGGTACTTAAATGGTGATTCTGAACTATCGGAAAAAGCTAGGGCAATTATTGAGTCAGACAATGCGGTGAATTTTGTAAGTATTGTTTCATTATGGGAAATTGCTATCAAAATAAGTTTAGGAAAATTAGAGTTACAATTGCCCTTTAGTGAAATTGGTTTACAAATAGAAAAAAACGGTTTGAAA
The DNA here is from genome assembly GCA_964237295.1 of uncultured Flavihumibacter sp. GTDB lineage: Bacteria > Bacteroidota > Bacteroidia > Chitinophagales > Chitinophagaceae > JADCRZ01. The sequence continues at coordinate 8,203 of CAXSIE010000172.1, forward strand.
TTTTACCTATTACTTTTCAGGACACATTATTTGTTTCAAATTTATCTTTTTATCATAGAGATCCATTTGATAGGATTTTGATTGCTCAAAGTTTCACCCATAAACTTACACTTATTTCGAAAGACAAAAGTTTTGTTCTATATGACGCAAAGCTAATTTGGTAGACAAGCCAATGCCCAACAGGTGCAATGAAAAATTGAGGCGATAAATATCTGTCATCCGCAGCACATTATTTATCATCTGTTAAAGTCGATGGAACTAAAAAAACATTTGATTTATACTTGAAAAGTAGATGATTCATTAATATTAGTTAAGCGGCGGACGAATATAATTATTCCAACTTTTTTAAATGCTAACTCGTATAACGCGTTGTTGTAGCAAAGCCATTAGAAGCAGCCGCCATCCGCAATAATTTTAAAAAAATTAGCAGAAAATCATAATTTCATGATTGTTCTTTCCGATTGCATTTATTTAAAAGTGGTCGGATTGGCCATAGGTTTACAAACGCGGAATCGTATATTGCAACCATTAATACCTTTTTCTAACCGGTTAATTTTTTTGCAATATTAATCGCCTGGCAACTGCCGTGCAGCTATCAGACCAGGCTCAACTAAAACCAATTTAATTGTTATGAGAAAAAAGTCATTACTATTTTTCTTCCTCTTCTCATTTACTGCATACTGTGTGTATGCTCAGAAAATTATCAAGGGAAAAGTTACCGATGCTGAAGAAGGATCGGCTTTGTCCGGTGTCAGCATCTCGGTAAAAGGTTCTTCCAGCGGTACCACTTCCAACACCGATGGCGAATACGCTATCCAGACTACAGGCACCAATGCTACATTGATCTTTACCTTTATCGGTTACGGCACAAAGGAAATGATAACCGGCAGCCAGAATATTATCAATGTATCTTTAACCAAAAGCGACAGGCAGTTATCTGAAGTAGTGGTAACGGCTTTAGGTATCCGGCGTGATCAAAAATCTATCGGTTATGCCACGCAACAGGTTAAAGGAGAAAACCTGACTTTCACGAAAGAACAAAACGTGATCGGTTCGCTGGCCGGTAAAATAGCCGGAGCACAGGTTACAGGCTCTTCAGGGGCAAGCCTGGGCGGTACCCAAAAGATTCAATTAAGAGGCGTAAACTCCATCAATGGTGGCGGACAACCGTTAATGGTGATAGACGGAACCCCCATAGCGCAAAGCAATTTCAGCGGCGACGCCAACGGGGTTGATTATGGCAACGTTTCACAGGATATCAATCCGGAAGATGTGGAAAGTATCAATGTTTTAAAAGGCCCCGCAGCATCTGCATTATATGGGTTGAGAGGACAATACGGAGTGATACTGATCACCACAAAAAAAGGTGCAAGAGGCGCTAAGAAAGTGGATGTTAGTTATAACGGTGCTTATTCCATTGAGCAGATCACCAACTTTATGCCCTTGCAAAACATTTATGGCGTAGGCAACAATCAAACTTTTCTCACCTTGGCCAACGGTCAGAAATATGTAAATGGCAACGATGAAAGCTGGGGACCTGCAATGGATGGCACACCGGTAAGAATGTATTATAGCTTTTATCCGCAGGATCCCCAGTACGGACAACTAACACCGTTTGTACCGCATCCGAATAATATAAAAGATTA
>CAXSIE010000173.1:0-6136 GCA_964237295.1 uncultured Flavihumibacter sp.
GCACAAACTTCCGTACAGTTGCCGCAAAGAGATGAAGCATTACTTAAATGCTTCCAATCATCCATATCTTTTAAATGAGGCGTAATTACAGAACCTATCGGTCCGCTATATGTGGTGCCATAGGTATGTCCGCCAATATTCTTATACACCGGGCAGGCATTTAAACAGGCGCCACAGCGTATGCAGTACAAACTTTCTCTTGTTTTTGGATTTGCAAGAATATCAGTACGGCCATTATCAAGAAGAATCACATACATTTCTTCCGGTCCATCTGTTTCGAAAGGCTGGCGCGGACCATTAATGATCGTATTGTACACCGTAACTTTCTGACCGGTGCCGAAGGTTGAAAGCAAGGGCCAGAAAAGGCTGAGATCATTTATAGAAGAAATGATTTTTTCTATTCCAACAACAACAATATGCGTTTTAGGCCATGAGGCACTAAGCCGGGCATTGCCTTCATTTTCACTGATAGCAATTCCGCCAATATCCGCAATGATGAAATTAGCGCCGGTGATACCGATCTCAGCTTCAACATATTTGTTGCGAAGATTTTCACGGGCTATGCCTGTGAGTTGTTGTGGATTAAGGTTCTTTGGAGTATGCAGCTTTTCATGAAACAGGCGGGCTATATCTTCCTTACTTTTATGCATAGCCGGTGTTACAATATGATAAGGAGGTTCATCGTCCAATTGCTGAATGTATTCTCCCAGGTCCGTTTCAACACTTTTTATGTTATGTTTATGAAGAAAATCATTCAGTTTGATTTCTTCGGTAACCATACTTTTGCTTTTCACAATGGATATGCAATTTTTCTCGGTGCATATGCCGAGTATTTGTTGGAGGGCCTGATCGGTGGTTTCGGCCCATAAAACTTTACCCCCTCTTTTAGTGAAAGCAGCTTCAAATTCTTCCAGCCTTTCATCTAAAGTTTCCAGGGCACGCCATTTAATATTTTTAGCCCTTTCCCTGGCAAGGTGCAAATCATCGAATTGCAGTTTGCCCATTGGCACGGAAGCATTATACTTCCCTATATTAAAATTTATTTTTCTCCGGTGTTCAAGATCAGCTGCTTTTATAGTGCTTTTAGCAATAAATGATTCAGCAGTTTCTGTCATAATAGTTAATCATTAATAATTAAAGTTATTTCCTTCTTTCAAAAACCTGAGCCGCTACTTCAACAAGCACGTTGTAAAATTCTTCACCGTATTTGCGTATTAAGGGTTCTTTCAAAAAGACAAACACCGGCACTTTCAGTTTTTTACCTAACACGCAAGCGGGACTGCATAAATTTTCCCTTGGTTCGTAATTTACTAATTCATTACTTTTTGTTTTCTTAACTCTTATGGGAAAAAGATGACAACTGATTGGTTTTTTCCAATCAGTTTTGCCATCATTATAGGCTTGTTCAATTCCGCATTTGATGATGCCTTTTTCATCATGATACCCATATGCGCACATTTTGCCTTTTATTGTTGGCGTTACCCAACCAAATTCCTGGTCATATATATATTTTCCTTTGCTTTCAATTTCGGCAATACCCACTTTTGTAAGATAGGGTTTAACCATCTCATATACATTCTTTAAATAAGCCAACTCAGCTTTTTCTAGGGGTGCACCGGCATCACCATCTTCACAGCAGCCGCCTTTGCATTTATTAAGATCACAAACAAATTGTTCTTCAATTATTTCATCACTCACCAATACTTTGTCAATTGCTATCAAAATTCTTTTTTTGCAAAGCTAATTATAAATAGCTTTCAGCTATCAGGAGGAAACGTTTCATAGATTGATGTTCCGATTGCTAAAGCTGAAAACTTAAAGCTTGATGCCTTTTATTTCCACTGAAAAGTATTTATAAGGTGATTCATATCCTGTTGTAAGAATTCATTCACTATCCCCAGTGAATCTTCATTGGGAGTAGCATCAAAATAAAGTGCGCCTCTTAAAAAATGTTTAACCGAGTCTGTTAATAGAAACTGGTTAGAGGTAGCGGTGTTTCCACCCAGCCTGAAATAAATACCTTCTATTCCATTTCGGGTTCTGAAAACGCTGTCTTCAATGGAAGATGCTTTGTAACTATGTTTGAAGGTAAGTTCATAAGACCCCTTGATCAGGCGTTCAAATGTATTAACCCCAACAGAATCAACATACCCTTCTTTTCTTTTTACTTTAAATTTGGCTTTGCCGCCGATGATATTGTAACTGATATAAATTTTTCCATTGAAACTTGGAAAATCTATGTTAAGCCAGAAAGGATTCTCCGGTTTCTCCTCAAAGAAAGTAGTATCTCTTATAACAGCAGCATAAACAGGATACTCAAAAGAATAGGGAAACTCGGGATTGTTGAATTTCCGGTAAGCCCTTTCAGGAAATCCGATCTTAAAATACCCTCGTGGCTTTGGCGAGTAGGCGCTGTTGCAACAAGCAAGTAATAAGATTAATATTGTGGCTGTGAATAATTTATAACCGGGCACATGTGGATTAAGCATTTATGCACTTGATTTCTTTGCACTTACAACTGGTTTGATCTCAATTCTTATTTTCTGGATGCGGTTTCTGGAAACTTCAAGCACTGTAAATTCGAAATCACCTGAAACGATGATATCATTAGGCTTGGGAAAATCACCGGCAAGCTCCAGTAACATGCCACCAAGGGAATCGCTGTCACCTCTTACTTTATCAAAAGTATCAACTGATAAGCCAAGCATTTTACAAACATCATTGATCATGGTACGGCCCTCAAAAACATAATGGGTTTCGTCCAGTTTTTTATTAGGGGTTTCTTCATCATCAAACTCATCTTTTATTTCACCGATAATTTCTTCCAGTATATCTTCCAGGGTAACTATACCGCTGGTGCCCCCGAATTCATCTACTACAACGGCAAAGTGAACACGTTTGTTCTGAAATTCCGTGAGGAGGTCCTCAATCAGTTTTTGCTCGTGAACAAAGTAGGGAGTTCTTAATAAATTATGCCAGTTAAAATCAACAGCCTCATCAAGATGCGGAATCAGGTCCTTGGTTTGGATCATGCCCATAATATCATCAAGACTGCCTTTATAAACCGGCAGCCTTGAATAATGCAATTCTTCCATTTGCTTTATAAGCACATCGAAAGAAATATTATAATCTATCCCGTGCACATCAAGCCTCGTGCGCATTACCTGTTTTACAGCGATGGTTCCGAAATTAACAATTCCCTTTAAAATATTTTTTTCTTCCTCACTGGCATCATTGTTCGTACTAAGGTCTATAGCGTGATCCAGCTCTTCCAGACTGTAAGCAGACATTTTTTTTCCAAGGAAACGTTCTACCTGGTCAGACATTCCTACTAACCAGATACTGATTCTTCTAAACAGGTAATGAATGATCTCCACAATAAAAGAAGAATTGTATGCAAAGCGAAAATTATTTTGAGTTGCCCATACTTTAGGCAAAACTTCTCCGAAAAGCACCAGAAATACGGTGACTATAATTACTTTAATAACAAATTTAAATAACCAGTAACTGTTTGTATCCACCAATAATTTTTCAATAAGAAAATTGGAAAGGATAATAATGGCAATGTTAACAAATGTATTGGCAATAAGAAGGGAGGCAAGTAATAGCTTAGGTTCTTCAAGCAGGTTAACGATCCGCTTCCAGCTTGAGTCCTGCTTGGTTTTGAGGGTATTGATATCTTTATATGTCAGCGAGAAAAATGCAACTTCAGAGCCCGAAACAAAAAAAGAAATCACCAAAAGAAAGATAATGATAATGCCTAATAATGTGGAACCTGGAAGATTAACCGCCAGGAGTATTGGTGAGAGCAGTGCATTTAAAAAGCAACATCCCATTGAATGATCCAAAGCAACAATTTTTCGTAAATAATAGATTCAAACTTCCTTGTCTTCCCTGATTAATCAGTTAGTAATACAAAGCCCTGCCATGAAAATAATGAAAAATATGATTGATTTGTATTAAAAAGGTAAATCTTCGGGAGACTCGCTTATCGGAGGTATGCTCGGACCGTTCATACCCTCTATATTATCATGGGATAATGAATGATTTGGGCCGGTTCCATCTGAACGTTTGTCTAACATGATCAAATTGTCGCCCACCACTTCAGTTGCAAATTTCTTATTTCCTTCTTTATCTTCCCAGGTTCTTGTTCTTAACCTGCCTTCTATATATACCAGACTGCCTTTATGAAGATATTTTTGGGCCAGGTCTGCCAGACCGCGCCATAATACTACCGTATGCCATTCAGTTTGAGAGATAAGCTTACCTGCCCTGTCTTTATATGTTTCTGTAGTGGCCAAAGAAAATTTTGCTACAGCTATATTACCTTCCAAATATTGCACGTCCGGATCTTTACCTAAATTTCCAATAAGCATAACCCTGTTAACACCTCGCATAAAAAAAGATTTGATGTTTGAATTATTCCCTATCTGTTCGAATCGTGTTTAAAGTTAAATTTTTTCAAACAAATTTTCCAGAATATTTGCGAAAAACTTATTGTAAAAAATGATCATCTGACTAAGTATTTACACTTAAATCGTTTGATTTTGAGACAACCAATTAGCGATTATTTTTGGAAACGGGTATTTAAAAAGTTCGTTTTTTAATACAGCTTCATACTCCCCGCTAATAAATGCCGGGTTACTAATGGTAACTTTGATAAATTGCCCAATAATAGTCTGATGCGTGAGTTTTTGCCTGTATGCTTTAGAAAAATGGTGTATGCTGAAGGGATGCTGCCCAATCATTGACTGAAACATCTTTTTGAACGAATCCGAATCATGAAGTATTTCTTTATCAGACTCTTTCAGAACAAATTCATAAAGGTTTTCCCAAATGTCTTTGCTGCTTCTTTTTCTGATATATAATTTATCCTGGTATTCAACTATGAAGTAATAAAACCAGCGTGTTTTTTTTACAAGGATCTTTTCCTTTACAGGTAATACTTTAACAAGGTTATTGTTATAAGCATTACAATCTTCTCTTTGCACACATATGGTACACAAAGGTTGCTGGGCCTTACAGATCACAGCGCCGAAATCCATAATGGCCTGGTTATATAAAGCAGGATACTGCCTGTTCAATAATTCTCCTGCTAAATTGTTGTAAAGCTTCTTTCCTTCAGTACTGTCAATGGGTGTGGCAATACCAAAATACCTTGATAAAACCCGTAAAACATTACCATCCACAACAGCATGGGGAAGATTATATGCAAAAGAAGTAATTGCCGCCGCCGTATAAGGTCCTACACCCTTAAGAGCCCTTACTTCTTCATAGGTGGAAGGGAACCTGCCATTGAGTTCTTTGGATAGGAACCTTGCTGTTTCAATAAGATTTTTACAGCGGCTGTAATAGCCCAGGCCTTCCCATAATTTAAAAACTTCCTGTTCAGGGGCGTTCGCTAATTGATGTATAGAAGGAAATACGCTGATAAATTTATTATAGTATGCCAGTCCCTGTTCCACACGTGTTTGCTGTAATATAATTTCACTCAGCCATATTCTGTAAGGATCTTTTTCTCCCTTCCAGGGCATCACCCTTGAATTCAGCAGCTTGTTCCATTCTAACAATCTTTTTGTAAAAAGAGATTCCATAAGTCGTTCATTCTATTAACAGGCTACAGGCCTGAGCTGATTATTAGCATGCTTACACTTTAAACCTCATAGCTATGCCTGACTGTATAACTATTTTCAGGTTTCCTTATACTAAAGTTGTAATTATAAAAAAGTTAATTTACTTTAAAGTTCTGAAACTGTGGGTTTTGCATAATTTTACTTAAAATCATGCCTGTAATTATAATTTATAAAAAATCTAAGCTGCCAACAAAATGAGAAAAGCCGATCTTATAAACCGGATTTATGAAAAAACCGGCATCCCCAAAGTGGATGTTTTGGTAACCCTTGAAACCATGTTCAAAGAGGTTAAAGATACTTTGTCTCAGGGGGAAAATATCTATATCCGGGGATTTGGCAGTTTTATAACTAAGAAGAGGGCTGCCAAAGTAGGCAGGAATATTAAAAAAAATATTGCTGTGGACATTCCCGAGCATTTTATACCTGCTTTTAAACCGGCAAAAGAGTTTGTTCAGGAAGTTAAAAAACTTAAAACTGTTAAAGAAGATCAACCAAACCCGGAA
>CAXSIE010000173.1:6146-9838 GCA_964237295.1 uncultured Flavihumibacter sp.
CGGCGGAGTGTTAGTATTGGTTATTTTATTTGTTTTTGGTAAAACAGTTCCAGCAAAAAATAATGATGTTAAGCCGGCAGTAGCCGATAAAACCGCTACAGCTTTCAACATTAAGGCCGCATTGGCAACCGCAAAAAATAAACTGGATCCTGCGCGGCAAGCCTATATCAATTCCCTGGAATCTGCAGTAGTTCGGGGAGATGTAAAAAATCAGCAGATCCATATTTACCATCAGCTTGCTTCTTTCTGGAAAGACTCGGTTCCAACTTTTGAACCTTACGTGTTTTATACGGCTGAAGCATCTAAGTTGGAAAATTCTGAAAAAAGCCTCACCTTTGCTGCCCGATTATTTTTGGACAATTTAAGAGGGATGGGCGATCCTGCTACCAAAACCTGGATGGCAGCACAAACAAGGGAGCTGTTTGACAAGGCTCTTAAGCTCAATCCTTCAAATGACTCGGCCAAAATAGGAATTGGAAGCGCTTATATTTTTGGAAGTCCGGCAGAAAATCCTCAGGAGCTTATGCAGGGAATCCAAAAAATTTTAGAAGTTGCCCGTCGTGATTCAACCAACATGTATGCCCAGTTAATGCTGGGAATCGGTGGCGTGGTTTCAGGGCAATTCGACAAAGCAATTGAGCGTTTGTTAAAGGTAGTAAGGTTCGAGCCGGATAACACCGAAGCTATTTTAACGCTGGCTGAAGCCTACGAGAGAAAAGGCGATAAATTGAATGCTGTTAAATGGTACGAAGCAAGCAAAAAGCTGGTAGGAAACCCTGAAGTGGTTAAGGAAATTGACCAACGTATACAATCATTAAAATAAATTTTTAGATAATTTAAATTTTAAACATGCCTTGCGGTAAAAAAAGAAAACGTCATAAAATTGCTACACATAAGCGTAAAAAAAGATTAAGAAAAAATCGCCATAAAAAGAAGAACAAATAATCCCTTCGCTTTACTTGTTTTTTTACTTGTTTTAAAGCCGGGGTAATTATTATTCCGGTTTTACTTTCCAAACAACCTTCTTATCTGCTTATTAATTCTTTCGCAATTGGCCGGCTTGATTGGTTGAATATGGTATTAAACAAAATAACTTCCTTTATCAACTTTCTTTGAAGTAAGTATGATATTAAAATGTGAATATGCTTGAATAAGGAATTAATTATAAATGCTGCCCCACAGGGTGTTGAAATTGCCCTATTAGAAAATAAGAAACTGGTTGAATTGCACAATGAAAAAGCAGACGCCAGTTTTGCAGTAGGTGATTTATACCTGGGAAAAGTAAAAAAACTTATTCCGGGACTTAATGCTGCGTTTGTAGACGTTGGATTTGAAAAGGATGCCTTTCTGCATTATACCGATCTTAGTCCATACGCCAAATCACTGCTAAAATTTACTCAGTTAGCGATCAGCGATAACGGTTCGGGCAGCTTTAATTTTTCTAAATTCGAAGTGGAGCCGGAAATAATAAAGACCGGGAAGATCAATGAAGTTTTAGGTGGCAAGCCAAATATTCTTGTTCAGATATTAAAAGAGCCGATTGCAGCTAAAGGTCCGAGATTAAGCTGTGAAATATCTTTACCCGGACGCTTTGTGGTCATTACACCGTTTAATGATATAGTAGCTGTCTCCAGAAAAATACATTCTTCGGAAGAAAGAAAACGCCTCCAGAAAATTATTGAAGCTATTAAACCTAAGAACTTCGGTGTGATAGTTAGAACGGCTGCTGAAGGTAAAAATACAGCTGAATTGCATGAAGATCTTGAAGCGCTGGTTGAAACATGGAACATTATACAGCATAACCTGATAAAAGCTGTAGCACCCGCTAAGATTTTAAGTGAACAAACTAAAACCACCAGTATTTTAAGGGATCTGTTAAATGAAGATTTCAATCGTATCGTTGTGAATGACAGAAATATTTTTAATGATGCGAAGAATTATATTCAGCGCATCGCTCCGGAGAAAGCCGATATTGTAGCATTTCATCATAATGGCTCTCCTATATTCGATCAGTTTGGTGTTACAAAGCAGGTAAAGGCCGCTTTCGGAAAAACAGTTAATTTGCCCAGCGGTGCATACCTGATCGTTGAGCATACCGAAGCCTTACATTTTATAGATGTTAACAGCGGATAAAAAAGCGTTAGCAATAACCAGGAACAAAATGCGCTGGAAACCAACCTGGAAGCCGCCGAAGAAATTTCCCGCCAGTTAAGGCTGAGAGACCTGGGTGGAATCATCGTTGTAGACTTCATTGATATGAAGCTACCTGATAACAAACGCAAATTGATGGAGGCAATGGAAGAATTTATGCGTCCGGACAGGGCTAAACATGCGGTGCTTCCGATCTCTAAATTTGGTTTAATGCAGATTACCCGCCAGCGCATGAAACCGCAGCTTACTATTAATACCATGGAGGTTTGTCCTAGTTGCGGTGGCACCGGAAAAATTTCATCAACACTGGTATTGGAAGATGAAATAGATAAAAATCTTAATTACCTCATCACTCATAAACATAACAACCTTACCCTGGTAGTAAATCCTATATTATTTTCTTATCTCACAAAGGGTATTTTTTCGAGAAGGTTAAAATGGCGCTGGAAATACAAGCAGCGTATCCGTATAAAGGAAAATACGAATTATCATCTTACCGAGTTTCACTTTTTTGATAACCGGGATGAAGAGATTAAATTATAATCAACTCAGGACTTATAATAGTTTTTGCACACCCTTTTCAATTTTGAAGTTTCGGAATGTTTTCAGATATTTCTGACTGCATAATCTTACATGGAGCCAGGTGAACCAAAGGCTTCAAATTGGGCGTTTGGAACAAACTTCACAAGTAAGCGCTTCGCTTTGAAAGTTTTAACAGCAGTAGTTACACCGTTTAAATAACCATCAAAGTACTTATTCTGTGCAGTTTATGAGTTTGGAAGCACTAACTTGACGTTTTGACAGAACATAGGTTCTTAAAGGAAAAGAACTGCCATCTCAGGCTGTTTTTTAAAAAAAATTATTTTAATATATTGATTATCAATAGTATTATATTTTCCTGCTAATGAATGAAGACTTTAAAAGTTATTCACACCCCAAAAAAATAATTTTGTTATGTGGCACTTATTTGTAATTTAGTGGAAGAATTTAATGGGTTAGTAAGTAAGGGGGTCAATCGTAAGATTGGCCCTTTTGCTTTATAATAGGTTTATAATCCGGAAATACCTGAATGAACCTGCTTACATTTCTTTATAACACTGCTTTCACAAAAACTCCCTGAACGATTAATTCGTTGATGTATTTTTAACATTATTTCATAGCATCCTTGTTATTGTAAATGTTATTATTACAATAACCTTAGATCATCGTATATGTATAGATCCTTGCTCTTATTACTTCCTTAAACGGCTACCTTAATTTTATGAGTAAAATAAAAACCGCTTTCTTTTGCCAGAACTGTGGGTATGAAAGTACCAAATGGCTGGGTAAATGTCCTTCGTGTAATCAATGGAATACTTTCGTGGAAGAACTTCAAAAAAAGGATGATTCCATAAAAGAAAATAACTGGAACAATTATAATGAGAAAAGAACTAATAAAACCGTTTCACTCAATGAAATTACCAGCAGTGAAGAAACAAGGATCCTGGGTTGCGATACAGAACTAAACAGGGCTTTGGGCGGCGGCATCGTTCCGGGAAGTA
>CAXSIE010000174.1:0-9823 GCA_964237295.1 uncultured Flavihumibacter sp.
GAGGCGATGCTGCGGGAATCACCCAGGTTAGCGGTAAGAGTCAGCATCTCCAGGCTGTTTAAAAAAGTGCGGCCGCTTTCCAATCCGCCTTTTAAATCGAAGCATACAATTCCGCCACCGGTTTTCATTTGTTTTTTAGCCACTTCGTATTGAGGATGACTCGGCAAAAAAGGATATTTTAACCAGGAGATCTTTTCATGATGCTCCAGTGCTTTTGCAATATGTAAAGCATTGTCTGCATGACGCTGCATACGAACATCCAGTGTTTCCAGGCTCTTGCTCAGTATCCAGGCATTAAAGGGCGCCATAGACGGACCGGTACTGCGGCAAAATAAATATATTTCATGAATAAGATCTTTTCTTCCGGCAATAACACCCCCTAAAACCCTTCCCTGCCCATCGATCCATTTGGTTGCCGAATGTACAACGAGGTGCGCCCCGAAGTCAACAGGGCATTGGCTTACAGGTGTAGCAAAACAATTATCTACATTTAAAATAATACTATGTTTAGCTGCAAGTTTACCGGCAAATTCAAGGTCAATGATATCAAGCCCGGGATTGGTAGGTGTTTCCAGGTAAAGCATTTTTGTGTTAGGCTTGATGGCAGCTTCCCAGGAAGAAGGATCAGAAGCGCTAACATAGGAGTACTCAATGCCATAACGGGAAAGGTATTTGGTAATGATAGTATGCGTGCTGCCAAAGATTGAATTACAGGCCAACAGGTGATCACCTTTTTTCAGTAATGCCATAAAGGATGCAAACACGGCGCTCATGCCCGAGGCGGTGGCATAAGCTGCTTCGGCTCCTTCAAGGGCACAGATCTTGTCGGTGAATTCCTTCACGTTCGGATTGCTGAAACGTGTATAAATATTAGCTTCTGTTTCATCGGCAAACGCTGCACGCATATCTTCCGCATTATCGAAAAGAAAACTGCTGGTAAGGTACAGAGGAGTGGAATGCTCCATCTGGCTGGTGGTTTCTGTTTGTATTCTTATGGCTTTTGTGATCCTGTTTTGCTCCATGGTATCATTATTAATTAGTTGTTGAAATAAATAAGTTGAAGGCTATCGGACGTAAGTTCAGGAGGAAGATATTGAAGACGATAAGTTACTGTAATCATGCCTTTGTTTCTTATCCGCGTTCATGTTGAGATGTGGCACTGATAGCTGATAGCCGATTCCTCTAAAAAGTAGATTCTGAATTAACGTTGTTTGTTTCTGTGTCTGAATTAAGATCACCCGGCACTACTTTAACATCCCATTTTAATTCGCAGCCGGCTTTACGCAGTGTTTCTGCTACGGAGCAATATTTGTCCATGGAAAGATCAACTGCCCGGCGGGCTTTCGCCGGATCAATATTACCTTTCAATTCGAATACGATGGTAACATCCTGCCATAAAGAAGGTTCTACCCCTGCTTCCCGTTCTCCTTCAATCGTCATATGAAACCCTTCGATAGGCTGGCGTTGTTTTTTTAGAATAGAAACAATATCAATTCCACTGCAGCCGCCTAATCCCATGAGCAATAACTGCATTGGGCGCACGCCGAAGTTAACACCTCCCGTTTCCGGACTGGTATCTATTCTTATCATATGACCACTGGCGTCCCTGGCTTCAAAGCCAAAATCGCCCTGTACCCGGTCTAGTGCTATTTTTATCATTTATTAATCTTTTTTGCAAATGTAATTCACATACGCCTTTACTTTGCTTTCTCAAACAGAGAATCTATTAATGAACCACTTTCTTTACAGCGGGGCTTTTGAATTAGAGGGGGGAGGTGTTCTGCCGGAAATCAGCATTGCCTATCATACTTATGGTAATTTAAATGAAGATAAAAGCAATGTGGTTTGGATATGCCATGCATTAACAGCCAATTCCGATGCGGTCAACTGGTGGCCGGGTATTGTAGGAAGCGGGAAGGTTATTAATCCTGAAAAATATTTTATTGTCTGCGCTAATATATTAGGTTCCTGTTATGGTACAACCGGCCCGCTAAGTATCAATCCGGATACTAACGATCCCTATTACGGTAAATTTCCTTTGATCACTATCAGGGATATGGTAAAAGCCCATATACTGTTGCGTAAACACCTGGGTATTGAAAAGATTTATTTACTTATGGGTGGCAGCATGGGTGGCTACCAGGCGCTTGAATGGGCGAGTACGGAAAATCACCTTATTACAAATATGTTCCTGCTGGCAACGTCTGCTTCGGAAAGTGCGTGGGGAATTGCTACGCATACTGCACAGCGTTTGGCTATTGAAGCCGATGGCAGCTGGATGGAAAATTCTCCGCATGCCGCATCCAAAGGATTAAAAGCAGCACGGGCTATCGGTATGCTTACGTACCGCAATTATGGAATACTGGTGGAAAAACAAACTGACAGCGATACGGAAAAGCTGGATAATTTCAAAGCCTCTTCTTACATCAATCACCAGGGAGAAAAACTGGTCGGCCGGTTCAATGCTTACAGTTACTGGTTGCTTACCAAGGCAATGGACAGCCACCATCTTGCAAGAGGCAGGGAACAGGGACTAAAAGCCGTTCTTCAAAGCATTCACCAAAAAACGCTGATCATAGGTATCAGCAGTGATATTCTTTGTCCGCCTCATGAACAGGAGTTTCTTGCCCACCATCTTGGCCATGCAACGTTTATAGGTATGGATTCAGCGTACGGGCATGATGGCTTTATGGTTGAATCGGAAAAGATCTCGTTTTACTTGTCGGGATGGCTTGAGACGGTTGTGAAATAGACGATGCCTTTTTGAAGCAAGACGCTGACTTCGTAAGTGCGGAAGAGCGCGTTTTCAAAGTATGTTTTCAGGATTGAGCATCCGCATCTTTATCATTTGACAGTATTTTTGTTACTTCATTCAGTGTATTAACCTTCGAAGTAAAATCTCCTTTGAGCTTGTTGCGTATTCCCTGCATGTTGGTTAAAATATCATTCAGCTTATCGGGCAGCAATTCATTGAATGTTTCCTTTAACCGTTTTGCAATGGTAGGTGATTTTCCATTGGTAGAAATGGCTATTTTTAAATTGCCTTTTGTAACAATGGAGCCAAGATAAAAATCGCAGAGATCCGGCTGATCAGCTACATTAACAAGTTTGCCTCTTTCTTTTGCATCAGCGCGTATTTGCCTGCTCATGGCAGGATCGTTAACAGCCACTATAGCAACATCAACATCATCAAGATCAGATTTTTCAAAAGCACGTTGAATGAGTTTAATATTTGTGTGGTGAGATGCAGCATATACAATGGCATCATTGATGGTGATGGATACCAGTTTTATAGCGGCCGCCGGCGAATTATTTAAGATAGCCATCAGCTTTTCCAAACCAACGTTCCCACCACCAACAACAAGTACAGAAAGTTGTTCCAGCTTTAAGAATATCGGAAACAGGTTGTTTACTTGCGAAATGCTTTCGTTAGTTGAAGGTTGTAGCGGTGCAGATTCATCAGGCATACTATTCTTTTGCAGACAAAGATATCACAAAGCGGGCGCTACCAGATGACGTTCACTGGCTTCACCAGGCCAAGCCTCACTTTATTAATGCAATACTGCAGAAACAGCTTTCCATAAGGTATTCATACTGGTTAAAATTACCACGCTTCCCACGGAGATAAACATCGTTCTTAGCGGTAATTTTCCCACTAGACGCGCTGCAATAGGTGCGGCGATTAATCCACCGATAATAAGCCCTGCCACATCTGCCAGTGGAATGCTTTTCAAAAAAATAAAAAAGGTGATGGAACTCGCCAGCACTACAAAAAATTCGGCCAGACAAACCGAACCGATTACATAACGCGGGGTTTTCCTTTTTGATATGAGGGTGCTTGTTACCAATGTTCCCCAGCCACCACCGGCAAAAGCATCCATAAACCCGCCGAGCGATGCGAGCCATCCAGCTTTTGTGATCTTGTCTTTCGTATTCTGTTTTTTAAATGCTTTGCGAACAATATAATAACCCAGATATAAGGTATATAATGAAAGCGGAAGTTTAACATAAGAGGCATAAGCCTGCCCGAAGTAAGCACAGGATGCGCCGATTATAGCGCCGATGATTCCTGGTATTACAATAGCGCGGAATAATTTTTTATTTATATTACCAAACCGGTGATGGCTATATCCGGATACGCCACTTGAAAAAACCCTTGCAGCATGCACCCTGCTGCTAACTATAGCCGGACTTACTCCTGTTGCCAAAAGGAACGTAGTGGAGATAGTGCCGTAACCCATTCCCAATGAACCATCCACCATTTGCGCTATAAAACCGGTGAGCAACATGGTTAAAAACAGGGGAACATCAATACGGCCGCTTATCTCCCTTTCTAAATTAACGATATCTATATGAGGCAGAAACGGAGAAACCGCATAGCCTATACTCATAAACAAAAATGCAAATAAACACCACTTAACAATGTTCGGCCATTTTTTCTGTTCCGGTTTACCGGTTTCTTCCAGGCTGATTTGCTTAGCAACCACTAACTTCGACAGGTCGTTTAACCCGTAAAGTTTCTGATCAGGCGTATCATCGGTTATGCCTTTCCGTGGGGTTACCTTAGGTTGCTCTAACGGTTCTTTATGCTCAATCATAATTAATACTTTTGTTATCAGTTGCCAGCTATCATTAAATATCTAATACATTTCTTCCTGCTGACATCTGGCGGCTGAAAGCCATACCAACAATTACTTCAATAAATCATCAATTGTAATGGCTACGTAATACAGGCCGCCGATAGTAGGCCCTCCTGCGTATTGAAAATATGCCTTATTAAAAATATCAGCGCCTCCAACCTTGATACTTACTTTTGATGCGGGCAAATGATAAGTAGCCTGCGCATCAATGGTACCGTAGGACGGTACTGCTCCGGTTACCAGCGGGCTTTCCCAGTAGAAAGCATCCTGCCATCTCCATACTATATTGAAACCGAAATTCTTTACGATCTCACGATTGCCGAATGAAATATTACTTGCCCATTTTGGTGTGTTAAACCCGGTTACAAAAACATCCTGCGTTACATTGCTTTTGATATTATTATAACTTATACTGCCAGACAATGTGTATTTTTTATAAAAGTTATAAGTGAGTCCCAATGAAGATCCGTAGTTGGTATATTTATTTCTAGCGTTGGTGTACACCCTGTACCTTGTTTGCTGGGCATCCCTGTTTGCTGCAAGCATTGCAATAACAGCCTCGTCTGAACCAACTTTAACAGTATTGGCTTTTGGTACCGATACTTCCACCTGTCCTAAAAATCCACTGTATTTATTATAGTAAGCATCTAAATCAAGCACCAGCTTGTTGTCTAACAGAATACTTTTATAACCGGCTTCAAAAGAGTTGATGCTTTCCGGAGTTGTTGGAGAAAGCGCAGTAACTTCCAGCAGGGCTTTGTTCTTTAATGCAGCATCATTAGCAGCAAGACCGGCAGCCTTATCTTTATTAACCGCTGCATTAAAATTGTTGATAGATGTTAAGGTGTAAGAATTATCCAGGTAACCTAATCCTTCATTTATGTAAGACAATCCACCAACCCTTCTGATATTACCGTTATTTACAAAAGACAATGCTTCAAACAAAGCGGGGAAACGGTATCCGTTTTGAAAAGATGCCCTGAAATTGTGTTTCTCTGAAACGGTGTACACAGCGGCAATGCGTGGATTAAGTTTTGATGTGAACTCCGGGTTATAATCCAGGCGTAATGATCCGAAAACTTTTAATTTATCTTCAAAGAAAGTTTTTGTAACCTGTGCAAAACCACCGAATTTTTTATAATAAACATTCTTGCCAAAACTTCCGTCTGCCAGTGGTTTATTCCTGTCAGCAGCCGGTCTTGAAAAATCAACAAAATTATTTCCATCGGGGATCACTTCATAGATCCTTGCATCGGCACCGATAAGCAAATCGAATATTTTAACTTTGCTGGAAAGATCCCATTGCGCGTCGGTATGATAAGTATGGCTCAATTGCCTTAACCACGCACCGCCTGTTGCCGGAGCACCGGCTATGACAGCACCATTATCCCAGTTGTTTATTTTGATGATGGTATTTTTCAGGTCATTAAAGGCGGCCGTTCCCGGTTCCACTCTTCCTTTATCGGCAGCGATTCTTGCATTTCTTAGTGCAGTAGCAATGTCTATCTTGTCGTTGATATTATTTTGTAAGGCTGTTTTGAATTTGGCTCCCCAAACAGCGTTGGTTCCGCCACTGGTAATGTCAAGATTATCTACCAAAGGTTTGATGTTGTAAGAATCGCCGGTATTTTCAAGAGACATATACGACCTGATAAAAAAGTTAGAGCCTTTCAATTCAAGCTTATGGTTTTGAACGATCACATTGTCGAGCTGTATTTTATTACCCCTCTGGAACACTCCATCCATCTTGCCGATACGGTACGAATAAGAAAGTTCTGCTTTGTCGTTAAGGCGGTAATGCAGTGCCGCATCAAATTTCAGGTTGTCAACAATGGGGTTCACCACATCTTTTTCCCAGTAACCCGTTCTTCTAACAATGATGCTTTGGTTATTTGATTTACCCGGTATGTTATTTATTCCGCTTATAGTAACGGCATTGCTGCCATTATCATCACCATATTTGTTCCATGCATCATAGGCGGGATTATTTTGATTGCCTGATAATTCAGTAAAGGTGGGGTTTGCAGTATTAAGATTGTTAGGATTCTGATCGGTTGTACTATTAGAGAGCCAGTCGGTGCCCCTCATGTAGCTTCCGTTAATTTTGAATGCAAATTTATTGTTGAAAGCCTTTGCATACCGGAAAGCCGTTTCAGTGAGGTTGCTTAAATCCCTTCCCGTTCCACCAACATGATTTAATCCGGATTTCTGATAGATGCTCAGGCCCTGGTACTGAAACGGACTTTTGGTAATGAGGTTGGCCATGCCGTTGATCGCATTCATGCCATAAAGGGCGGAAGCAGCACCCGGCGTAATTTCAACGCTGGCAATATCCAGTTCTGTAGGGCCGATGGCATTCCCTAATGGCACTCCCAGCGTAGCCGCCTGCATATCTACTCCATCTACCAATTGCATGAAACGAAAGTTGTTTGGAATGTTAAAGCCACGCGTGTTAGGCACTTTGAAAGTAAGACTGGATGTGGTCATCTGCACCCCTTTTACATTTTCAAGGGCATCGTAAAAGCTAGGTGAAGGAGATTCCCTTATAGCGCGTATATCAAGCTTTTCTATAGCTACAGGAGATTTTAAAATACTTTCTTCCACTCTTGAAGCAGTAACCACTACTTCTTTTCCTAACATGGTTTGCGTAACCAATGCTATCTGTAATTTAGATCCTACACCCTGCACATCAAATTCCTGGGGTTGAAAACCAACGGAAGAAAAAACCAGCTTTAAGGGAAATTTTGTTTTTGTTTTAAGTGTAAAGTTTCCGGTGCTGTTTGTAACAGTTCCTGCTATGGTTCCTTTAATATTCACACTCACTGATTGCAGGGGCTCTTTTGTTTGCTGGTCGATTACCTGTCCTGAAATTTCTATAAGGTTGTTACCCTGGGCAAAACCGGCATTTACAACCATGAAAAATACCAAAAATAAAATACTGAATTTAGTTAGTGCGTTGGTAGTAATTAATTTTGGATGAGATAAGCTTTCGCTCCTGTTATTATGCTTCATTTGAGTGAGTATAAAATTTTGGCTGTTTATAAAAGCCATGCAAATATATAGTCTATCTTTTTTATAGACTAAATTTTCGTAAAAAAAAAATAGAGTAGCTTTTCGGAATAGGTGAGTGTGAGCAATATGCAAGTGTTTTTTTTAACACAGAGAACAACCGGAAGAGGAAACGCAGAGGGCGCAGAGAAGTACCCTCTGTGTCCTCCGCGTTTCTTCCTCCGGCTTTTCTCAGTGTTAAAAATTTATTCAGACGGCTGAAACCAGTTTTTCCGCAACGAAAAATCGCCGAACTTTTCACCGTCGTTTTTTTCTTTTTTAAAAACATCAAACAGGTTGTCCAGTTCAGAAAGGATGGCTTCTTCTTCCAGGTTCTCTTTATAAATTTTATTGAGTCTTGTTCCTTCATAATCGCCGCCGAGGTGCAAATTATATTTGCCATATGCGGTTCCCACAAAGCCTATTTCTGCTGCATATGACCGGGCACAGCCATTGGGGCAACCGGTCATGCGCAGGATGATGTCTTCATCAATCAATCCGTGTTTTTCCAGTATCGGTTCTATTTTTGAAAGCAGGGATGGAAGGTAACGTTGCGCCTCTGCCAATGCAAGCGGACAGGTGTTGAATGCCACGCAGGCCATGGAGTTTTTACGGATCACGGATGCTTTATCCGTATGTCTGATAATATTGTAATTTTCTAAAATAGCGATGATGCTTTCTTTATCATCCTCTTTTATATCACTAAGAATCAGATTTTGATTACAGGTAAAACGAAAACTGGCTTTACCGGTTTTTGCTACTTCCAGCAAAGCTGTTTTCATGGGCAGGTTTTCTTCATCCAGTATCCTGCCGTTTTCAACGAACAGCGTGTAATGCCATAAGCTATCCTGGCTTTGGGTCCAGCCATAATAATCTGCGCGTTGGATAAATGTATACGGCCGGGCTTCCTCTAACGCAAAGCCTGCACGGTTTTCTATTTCTTTACGGAACCAGTCCACTCCGTATTTATCCAGTGTATATTTTAATCTTGCCAGTTTACGGTCGCTGCGGTTTCCATAGTCGCGTTGAATAGTGACGATCTCATAAACGGCTTTCAGGATCTTTTCTTCCGTATCAGCAAAACCGATTACTGTTGCAAGCCGTGCATAAGTGTCGGGGTTGCCATGAGTGGTAGACAAGCCTCCGCCTATTGCGATATTGAATCCTTTCAATTCATTGTTTTCAATGATAGCGATCAACCCGATATCATTAGCCAGCACATCAACATCATTATTCGGCGGGATAACAATGGCTATTTTAAATTTCCTGGGCAGGTAACGGTCCTGGTATAATGGATCTTCTTCCTCTTTTTTATCAACAAGCTTTTCTTCATCAAGCCATATTTCATAATAAGCCCTGGTTTTGGGTAACAGCATGTCGCTGATCTTATGGGCGTATTGAAAAACCTGGTCGTGAATGGCAGACTGGATCGGGTTTGAAGTACATAACACATTCCGGTTGATATCGCCGCATGTTGCAATGGAATGCAGGTTTGCTTCGTTGAATGCCTGTATGGTTGGTTTGATTTTAGACTTAATGAGTCCGTGCAACTGGATGGTTTGCCGGGTAGTAATCTTGATAACTCCGGTTGAATTCACGCCCGCGATCTCATGAACAGCGATCCATTGCTCCGGTGTTAGGAACCCGCCGGCCAAACGCAGGCGGATCATAAAAGAAAATAATCGTTCCAGTTTTTTTTCAGCACGTTCTTCACGACGGTCGCGGTCGTCCTGCTGGTACATGCCGTGAAATTTAAACAAAGCCTGGTCATCCTCGCTGATAGCGCCGGTGATTTCGTTCTGCAAACTTTGCACAATGGTGCCTCTCAAACCATCGCTGGCCATCTTTACCTTTTCGATCTGGGAAAGGTTGTTTTTGTCTGTCATTGGTGTGGGTATGATGTATGAGGTAGCTGACGGCTTAACGCCGTCATCAGGTATGAGGCAGAAACAAGTTGTAATTTTGTTTCAAGATCATACATTATTCATTACCCTATACTGTCTCATTTAATTTAGATTTTTAGATTGTTTAACTCCTTCGGGCAATATCGTTAAGTTAAAATTAACAGGAAACATCAGGTGAAAAGTAAGCCTGGCTGCAAATCCCCTCCTGGGAGGGGCGTTTGAGCCGAAGGC
>CAXSIE010000175.1:0-9775 GCA_964237295.1 uncultured Flavihumibacter sp.
GATGGAAGCTGATCAGGCGTTCCCTTCCTTCCAGCTTTGCAAAAATGGTCATTCGTTCTGCTTCATTCAAAGGATCATCATGGTGTGCAGAGGTAATGGAAGAACCCGCAATGGAGAAGCGGTATGTTTCACCGGCCTTTATTTTTTTGCTGAACTTCATCAAATGCATATTGTTATCCCACATTTCATGGATAACGCTTGGTTCCTGGTTGTGTTCTTCACTGAACAAAAAAGTATTGGAAGCACACATAAGCAACTTGCCGGTCGGGCTCCTGGCTGAGGAGGTGAGCAAACTGATCACTACATGCGGACGATCAATCTCATTGTAATAATTCTGTACGTCTCTTAATGCATCCGGAGCTTCCATAACGCTGGCGCCGCCAATTGTAATATCTTTTTTAGCGGTGATGCTGATATCCATCAAAACCGTAAAAGGCAGGTGACGGAGTGAATAATAAGTGTAGTTTACCGAAGCCTTGTCTTCAAAATTAAAGGATGCGGTGAATCCGGCTTTATGCATGTCCAGCTCCTGGTGCATATTATTGATATTTTTACCGTCTACTCTTGTGCCGTCAATATCCAGATTCATATTCAGCAGGTTGAAGCTGCGAAGGAAATTACTTACACGTCCGCGTCCATACTGGTCGTAAGCACCGGCGAGCACTACATCTTTTACTTTAAACGGCTCGGCGGAGGAAACAATACCAATCATTCCGTTTGCCACTGTAATGCCGTAATAATTGGAAGGGTCAATGGAAGCTGCTGAAATTTTCCAGGGATCAATTGTTTGGGCGTTAAGTTTATTTGTAAAAAGAAAAGAGCAGGAAAAAATCAGTAAAAGAAGATGCAAGGCAATCACGGTTCGTTTCATAATTGAAGATTAATGGGTGCAAAATAGGCAATCTTGATTAAGATAACTGACCAATCGGCACGCACATAGGGTGTTTTTTTAACACAGAAAACAGCCGGAGGAGGAAACACAGAGTTCACAGAGGGTTTGCTCTGCGACCTCCGTGTTTCCTCCTCCGGCTGTTCTCTGTGTTAAAAAAACTCTTTGTACCTGAGGTTGAATGTGTGTTCTTATACAGTTAAACACAAGGATGGTTAAATATGTTACAACCTTAAGTTAACAATAGCGAATTTTATTTATAAAACAAGTTCATGAAAACATTAGTAAGCAGCATTATATTAATAATAATTATAACAACAGGTTTAATTAATTGCACCCCTAATCCATATGCAAAAACAAATCGCCAGTATAAAAAGCAGGTAAAGGCTTTCAGCAAAACACTGCGACAGGCGCCGGAAGCGTTTCATTTTGATACGTTAGGTTTCCCACGCTGGTGGGTGGGCACCACTAACTTTAACATGCGTAAACCCAATTTTGTAATCATTCATCATACGGCACAAAATTCATGCAGTCAGACATTAGAAACATTTACACTCCTACGTACACAGGTAAGTGCACATTATGTTATTTGTAAAGACGGCATTATTCATCATATGCTTAACGACTACCTCAGGGCATGGCATGCCGGTAACAGTAAGTGGGGAAATCTTACAGATGTAAATTCATCTTCCATTGGAATTGAGATTGATAACAATGGCTTTGAAGCTTTCACTGATCCACAGATCAACAGCCTGTTACTTTTACTGGATACTTTAAAAAGAAAATATGCAATTCCTGCGGCTAACTTTATCGGTCATGCGGATATAGCTCCTTCGCGCAAAGTTGATCCTAATATTTATTTCCCCTGGAAAATGCTTGCCGACAGCGGTTATGGATTATGGTACTCAGATACAACGGGTCTGCTGCTCCCTGATAATCTTGATAACCTGCAGGCATTGCGAATTATTGGCTATGACATAAAAGACAGTACCGCTGCCATCGGTGCTTTTAAACGTCATTTTATGCAGGACAGTACAAAGGTGTTACATGAAGCCGACAGAAAAATACTGTATAGCTTGTCGCGGAAATATTAATAATCTTAATAAGAACATCCGGTTTCCACTCATATCGTCATTTATCCATTCATCGTAATAAACTTGATGAACTTTAGCATTGTCATATTTTTGTCATACTTAAAAATCTGACAAACCAAAACAATGCAAAAGATATCATGTTTTTTATCGGTAGTGTTTATTACTATTCAACTCCATGCACAAAAAATTACGGGTGTAGTTAAAGATGACCAAGGAAAAGTTCTGAATGGTGCTTCAGTAATATTGAAGCTGCTTAAAGATTCTTCTGTTGTTAAACTGGGAGCAACAAATGCTATCGGTCATTATGCATTTGATGGCGTTAAGCCAGGTAAATATTTTATCAATACTTCGTTTATTGGTTACAGTTTAAAGAATCTTTCCTTACCGGAAATAATTTCGGGTCAGGATGTTAATGCGCCCGATATCATACTTACAAAATCTTCCGGCAACCTTAAAGAAGTGATGGTAGTGTCGAAAAAACCGGTTATTGAAGTAAAGGCCGACAAAACCATTTTAAATGTTGAAGGCAGTGTAAATGCTGTCGGACAGGATGCGCTGGAACTTCTGAGAAAATCTCCCGGTGTGATGGTGGATAAGGATGAGAACATAACGCTCAGCGGTAAAAATGGTGTGCAGGTTTACATTGATGGACGGCCAACACCCTTATCCGGCGCCGATTTTTCTGCTTATCTTAAAACATTGCAATCATCTTCTATAGAGGCAATAGAAATCATCACCAATCCTTCTGCCAAATATGAGGCAGCAGGCAATGCCGGTATCATCAACATCAGGCTGAAAAAAAACAGGTCTTACGGAACAAACGGCTCAATAAACGCAGGCTTTAGCGAAGGCATATTTCCAAAATACATTGGCGGCTTTGCATTGAACAACAGAAACAAGCATGTAAATATCTTTGGTAATTACAGTTACAATAAAAGCCGGAATGAAAGTTTTATGTTCATGCACCGGCAATTATTAGATACTTTGTTCGACCAGAATTCAGCCATGTCGTACCGTAACAGCAGTCATAATTTTAAGGCAGGACTCGATTATTTCCTCAACAAAAAAACTACTGTTGGTATCATGGTAAATGGCAATTATGGTGATAATACTTTTGGTAATATCAGCCGCACGCCTATTTCTTATATACCGACCGGTACATTGGTAAAAATACTGGTAGCCGATAACAGCAGCGCCTCTACACGTAACAATACCAACCTGAATGTAAACTACCGCTATGCTGATACTTCAGGTCATGAGCTTAACATGGACGCAGATTATGGCTCTTATAAAATAAATAGCGACCAGATGCAGCCTAACTTTTACTATAACCCTGTTGGCTCCATTATCGATAGCCGGATTTATAATATGATTGCTCCAACCGATATAGATATTTATTCTTTTAAAACCGATTATGAACAAAATTTTAAAAAAGGAAGGCTTGGTCTTGGTGGTAAAATCGGCTATGTGAACAGCGGCAATAATTTTGAACGGTACAATGTTGCAAGCAGTTTAAAAACATTGGATACCCTGCGCAGCAACATTTTCGATTATAAGGAAAATATTAATGCTTTATACGCAAACTATAACAGGCCTTTTAAGGGATTTATGATCCAGTTGGGTGTTAGAATGGAAAACACCCATGTGGAAGGACGTTCCAATGGTTTTAAATGGACCAGCAGCGGGTATAACGGATATGACTCAAGCTTTAAGCGGAATTACACTGACTTTTTTCCAAGTGCGGCAATTACTTTTAATAAAAAGCCAACCAGCCAGTTGGGTCTAAGGTACAGTCGCAGAATAGACCGGCCTGCTTACCAGGATCTGAATCCATTTGAATTCAAATTAGATGAATATACATTTCAGAAAGGTAATACGCAATTGACGCCTCAGTACACAAATTCATTTGCAATAACACATACATACAAATATAAATTAACAAGTACATTATCCTATAGTCATGTAAAAGATGTGTTTACGCAGCTGATTGATACGGCCGAAGTTTCTAAAAGCTTTATCACAAAAAAGAACCTGGCTACGCAGGACATAACAAGCCTCAATATCAGCTATCCTTTTCAATACAAATCGTACAGTTTGTTTGTAAACCTGAATACTTATTATTCCCGTTACAAGGCTAATTTCGGTACGGGAAGAACCATTGATCTGGATGCTTTTGCTTTTAATTTATACCAGCAGCATACATTGAAATTTGCCAAGGTATGGACGGCGGAAGTGAGTGCATTCTATACATCGCCTTCTATATGGCAAGGCACTTTTAAAAGTAAAGAGATGTATGGTGTGGATGCGGGTTTGTTAAGAACGGTATTAAAAGGAAGAGGAAGTATTAAAGCCGCGGTCAGTGATATTTTTCAAACAATGCGTTGGGGAGGTACCAGCAATTTTGCCAGTCAATATATTAAGGCAGGTGGAGGATGGGAAAGCCGGTTGTTAAAACTTAATTTCACCTACCGGTTTGGCAGCAACGAAATTAAAGCGGCCCGCCAGCGCAAAAGCGGTGTGGAAGAGGAGAACAAACGTGTGGGCAATCAGGGTGGCGGGATAAGTAACTAACTGTTTTTGAACCACGGAGTTAAAGCCGGAGTTAAGGAAGAGGTTGCACAGAGGACTCCTCTGTGCAACCTCTTCCTTAACTCCGGCTTTAACTCCGT
This sequence comes from uncultured Flavihumibacter sp., assembly GCA_964237295.1. Classification (GTDB taxonomy): domain Bacteria; phylum Bacteroidota; class Bacteroidia; order Chitinophagales; family Chitinophagaceae; genus JADCRZ01. The sequence continues at coordinate 4,653 of CAXSIE010000175.1, forward strand.
GGTTATAGAAAACACAAATTCAGCCTTACACCTTAATCAGGCAGCTCCTCGCAATAGTACCCGGCACGCTGCAGCACCATCTCAACGGATTGAGGATGGAGGTTGTTAGCCTCTATCCTCAATATTTTGTCCTTGTCATGAAAGTCAACGTTCCAGCGTAGGATTCCTAATGTACTGTTCAGGTACGGTACTATTTCGTTAAGATGTTTTTTGTAGCGGATATTCGTCTTGAAAACAAGAATGTTCATGACAGGTAATTTTTGGTGAATTATTCAGTGGTTGATTGTGATGTTTCTGTTGTTTTTGGTTGCCTGAACCCTTCACGGTCGGGCCTTCCCCATCTTGAGCAGCGATTCCTCCATTCCTGTTTAAATTTTTCCTTTTCTTCAGGCGTCATATTTGATAATTTTCTTTCCATTTGATCTTTCCACTGATGCCTGCGGCCGCCACCCCATCCGCCTTTGAATCCGCCAAAAAGTATTTTAGACAGTAATAAGATGCCGAGCGCCTGCCAGAAGTTAATAGTTGATACATGTATCACTGCCGGTAATATGGCATTCCATAACAACATCACGATTGATCCAAAAGCAAGCAGCGCTAAAGGCACAAACAATAAGAACATTGCTACTTTGCGAAACCAAAATTTATTTTTCATATCTTTTTTTCAATTTTAATAGTTAATTAATTCATCACGAAGTGTGCGGAGACGTTCTCTCAAATGCAATACGGCATAGCGTTTCCGCGATAACAGGGTATTTATAGTTTCACCGGTTTGTTCAGCAATTGTTTTAAAGGGGATACCTTCCATTTCATTCATTACAAAAACCGAACTTTGTTCCGGGGGTAATTCATTAAGGGCATTGTTTAATTCATCCCAGAACATGGATCTTAAATATTGATTTTCCGGCGTATCTGTTGTGTCGAAGAATATTTCTGTCCAGTCGAATTTTTCTTCATCATTTACAAAAAGGTCTTCCAAAGCTTCCGGTTTTTTTTTGCGCTGACTGTCGGTGATCTTATTTCTTGCTACCGTAAAAAGCCATCCTGTAAGTTGTTCAATAGGTTCCCTGTTTCCGATGAACTGATAAAAAACATCCTGCAGAATGTCTTCAGCATCAGCCTCGGTATTCACCCTTTTGCGGATAAAGCCCAGCAGCCTCTTGCTGTAATCATTAATTACCTGGGTAATGTTCAATTTTGGGTTAATTATTCCATTTGATATCGTCAATCCGTCTTCCATGTATAAAGGTAGACGGATGGAATTTGCAAATATTTTAAATCATCCATAAAAACTCAGGTTATCGGCTGATCACTGCGTGATGTGCTTCCTCCGGATAGCTGACCGGCTGATAGTAATCAATATAACTTTTGTGCTTAACACGATACTCGTGCTATGAAAATGAGCAAACAATTTATAAGTTACATTGCTATATTTACCGGATAAAGTTGCATCAATTATTGATGATAAAAAATTGCGGCATAGATTTATCATAATATTCAAAAACATCAAAGCTTATGCGTCGTTTAAGTGTATCTATTTTTTTTCTGCTGTTACTTGCCGGTTGTTCTTCTTCCAAAGTGTTAAAAACTGAAAAAACAGATGGAACGGATTTTTCCTCCTATAAAACTTTTGATTTTTATAAAGTTGAAGCCCGCGGTGACACGAATTCACAGAAATTTAATGAGAACATAGAAAAGCTTGAAGATGCCATTGCCATTAAACTGCAGAAATTCGGTTACCTGCTGAGTAAAACCAATCCCGACCTCCTGATAAATATCGGAGTTGTTGTAAGGGAAGAAATTCAAACGCGCCAGACCGACCTGCGCACCGATGCTCCCCGTTATATAGGGCAAAGAAGGTATTCCTGGAAATCACAGGATGTAGAAGTTGGACGTTACCGGCAGGGGACAGTAACAATTGATATGGTTGACCGGAAACAAAACAAACTTGTATGGCAGGGCACCATAGAGGATATCATACCTCAAAAAGATGCCAGGCTGGAAAAGACAATCAAAAAGGGAGTTGAAAAGTTATTTGCTTCATACCCGGCCAATAAATAAAATTTTATCAGCAATTACAGCCGGTGATAACAAACATGAAGTTTACTGCTGATAGCCGGCAGCTGAAAGCTGATTCTTCACTAACTTCATATAAACCTTTATAGCATGAGAAGCAATCATGAGATTGATTACAAAATTTATGGTGAAGAACTACAGTTTGTAGAACTTGAACTGGATCCCAACGAAACTGCGATTGCGGAAAGCGGTGCCTTTATGATGATGGAAGATCAAATTCAGATGCAAAGCATATTTGGCGATGGCTCTCAGCAACAACAGGGCATTATGGGTAAATTACTTTCTGCAGGCAAGCGAATACTTACCGGTGAAAGTTTGTTCATGACAGCTTTCACAAATATCGGAACCGGTAAAAGAAAAGTTAGTTTTGCTGCGCCTTATACGGGAAAAATTATTGCCATCGATTTACAGTTGCATGGCAACAGGGTGATTGCACAAAAAGACGCTTTTCTCTGCGCTGCTAAAGGCGTAAGCATCGGCGTCCATTTTCAGCGCCGTCTGGGAACCGGTATCTTTGGCGGTGAAGGTTTTATCATGGAGAAACTCGAAGGCGATGGTATGGCCTTTATGCATGCGGGTGGTTATGTGGTGGAAAAAGTGTTGTTACCCGGCCAGTTATTACGCATTGACACAGGATGTGTTGTTGCTTATACAGGCGCTATCAGTTTTGATATTGAATTGGTTCGCGGTGTTCGTAACTGGATTTTTGGTGGAGAAGGATTGTTCTTTGCCGTACTCCGTGGTCCCGGAAAGGTATGGATTCAATCTTTACCTATCAGCCGTCTTGCCAGTAAAATTGTTTCTTATGGTACGGGCCGTCGTAAAGAAGAGGGCAGCATCCTGGGAGGTCTGGGAAATCTGCTTGATGGAGATTGATTGTTAACCTGTAAGGTTTTAAAAACATTGCAGGTTCGAAGGCGGGCTTACACTTTGTACCCGTGTATTCTGTATAGCGGTATGAAAAAACTTTCTGCATTTATAATATTCATTTGCTTGTTTTATAATGCAAATGCAAGCCATATTACAGGCGGAGAAATGTATTATGTTTTCAATGGAATGAATAATGGAGAATACAAGTATAGTGTTACCTTAAAACTATTAATGCGGTGCAATAGCGGAAGACAATTCAACGACCCTGCTGTTATATCTTTTTTTAATAAATCTACCAATAGCAGGTTTCTTGATGTAAGCGTTCCGCTTACAAGAAAGGAAACGATTCAACTTACAGATTTCAACCGTTGCATCAGTAATCCGCCCACAGTATGCTATGAAGTTGGCTATTATGAATTTACTGCTTCCTTGCCATCCTCGGCAGATGGATATATCATTACCGGTCAATTTATTTACAGGATCTCAGGCATCAACAACCTTATCACCTCCAGCTCAATTGGCGCTACCTATACCGCTGAAATTCCGGGAAGCCTGACAACACCGAACGGACCTGAAAATACAAGTGCACAATTTGTTGGCAGTGACCTCGTGGTTGTCTGTGCAGGCAGTTCGTTCAATTACAGTTTCGCAGCAACAGACAGTGACGGAGACCAGCTCCGGTATTCACTTTGTGATGCATACCAGGGAGGCGTTAACGGTAACGCCAACGCCAATACACCGCCCGCAGCGCCACCCTACCAGCCAGTGCCATACACATCTGTGTATACAGGTTCTTCACCGTTAGGTAACAAAGTTAATATTGATGCCGGCACTGGTTTAATAACAGGAATGGCGCCTCAGGATGCGGGCATTTACGTAGTAACAGTATGTGTTTCGGAGATAAGAAACGGGATCGTTATCGCTACCCAGAGAAAAGATATACAAATAAATATTGCGCCTTGTACCATTGCCGGAGCGAAGCTTAAACCAGAATACATGCTTTGCAGGGATACAAAAACTATAAGCCTGGCAAATCTTTCCATGAGCCCGCTGATCCTTACTCAGCATTGGGAATTTATAAATGATAAAGGTATAAGCATATATACATCAGAACTGGAAAGAGTGGCATTCAGTTTTCCGGATACCGGAATATATACTATAAAACTGGTTGTTAATAAAGGCATTGAATGTACTGATTCCACTACTGCAATTGCAAGGGTTTACCCGGGTTTTATCCTTGATTTCAACTGGAAAGGCGTTTGTTATAAAAAGCCCACCCTGTTTACAGATGCTACCACTTCGGTTTACGGCCAGGTGAATTTCTGGAACTGGGAATTCGGAGAAGATGATATAGCACTCAGCTTTTCTGATAAACCGAATCCTATGTATACTTATGCAGCAACGGGTTCAAAATCCGTACGATTTATTTCCGGCAATACATTTGGTTGCCTGGATACAATATTTAAAGAGGTAAAGATATTCGATAAGCCACCCATATCGCTTTCCTTTCATGATACGTTGATCTGCAAAAAAGATCCCGTACAATTTAAAGCTGGCGGAAAAGGAAATTTTAGCTGGACGCCTGTACAGGATATATTTAATAGCAATAGCCCCGATCCAACTGTTTCACCGCCATCAACAATTACCTATTTTGTTGACCTTGACGACGATGGCTGCGTTAACCGCGATTCCGTTAAAGTACGCGTGACCGATCACGTTAACCTGCAGGTAATGAAAGATACCACCGTATGCAAGGGCGATACGATACGATTGAATATAATATCAGACGGGTTTAAATATTTATGGTCACCTGCTTCACAGGTAGTAATGAGCCCAGGTGTGAAAAATGCCCTGGTAATAACAGGATCTTCTACATCTTATCATGTAACTGCATCCATAGGAAGTTGCATTGCCTCCTCTGATATTGTGGTAACTCCTGTGCCATATCCTTTAGCCTATGCTGGAAATGATACCACTGTTTGTTATAATACTTTTGCTCAGCTTCATGCGCGTGCAGAGGGCGTATCATTTAAATGGTCGCCGGCATCGTCTTTAACAAATGTTACTTCATTAAATCCGATCGCCAGCCCTGCAACCACTACTCAATATATTTTATCTGTATACGATAGTAAAGGTTGTCCCAAGCCGGGAAAGGATTCAGTAACGGTTACCGTATT
>CAXSIE010000176.1:0-812 GCA_964237295.1 uncultured Flavihumibacter sp.
TTGCTTCATTAAACATTTTCGGATCAAAAAAAATTGTTGAGAATGAAATTGAAGTAATAAAGTCCAGGACTGTTATGAAGAATGTGGTTAAGAACCTGGCCCTTTATTCTCCCATGTACATAGATGGAAAGATCAGTTCAGTATCTGCTTATACCTTTTCACCGGTAAAAATATATCTAAAAAGTCCCGATTCATTAATGGAGCAGGGCAAAATATATTTTACCTACAGCAAGGACACTAAACTGGTTACTATTGAGGGGAAGCCTTATATCTTAAATCAATGGCTGGATTCTAAATGGGGCACAATTAAATTTGTACCTAATACCGGCTATACGGAACCTTCTCAGAAAAAACCACTGTTCTTTATATTGATTGATGTTAAAAAAATAGCAAATGGATTGATTGGCAGTTTGGATGTGAGCCCGGCAAGCAAACTTTCTTCTATTATAAATCTGAAATTGTATGATGAAGTGCCTCAGCGTGGTGAAGATATTTTAAATGAAGTGATCACGGTTTATAACGCGGTTTCTATTGAGGAAAAAAATAAATCCTCCGCCAATGCTTTGTCTTTTGTTACCACCAGGTTGAAAAATGTAGTTTCAGAACTGGATTCGGCGGAAATAGCCATCCAGAGATATAAAGCCAATAAAGGCATTGTAAATATTGGCGAACAGGGCAAAATATTTCTGCAAAGCGTTGAAACCAATGATCAGAAAGTAAGTGGTATCAGCGTACAACTGTCTGTTTTAGATCAGGTTGAAAAATATGTGTTGGGAAAAGATAATACTTCCGGTATCGTTCCCTCCACTTCT
>CAXSIE010000176.1:871-7239 GCA_964237295.1 uncultured Flavihumibacter sp.
CGGATTATTATCCAGCTTGCTTGAAAAACTTAATACTGCTGAAATACAATATGAAAAATTGAGGAAAACTACTGGTGAAAACAATACAGTACTACAGTCGTTAAGAGACCAGATTGATAAAATAAAACCCAGTATACTCGAAAACATCCGCAGTGAACGTGATAACCTTATAGCAAGCAAGAATAATTTAACCAGTACCAGTGACAGCTATAAGTCCATGCTTAGAGACATTCCCCAGAAAGAACGTGAATTGATTGAAATAAGCAGGTCGCAGGCAATTAAAAATAATGTATATTCTTTTTTGCTTCAAAAAAAGGAGGAGGCTGCTTTGTCATTTGCTGCCACCGTTCCCGACAGCAGGTGGGTAGATCGCGCAGAATCAGGTGGCAATCCGGTTAGTCCAAAAAAGAATCTTATCTATGTTGGATATGTTTCTTTAAAAGATCTTTTTATTAAAAAAATAATGTTCCGCAGTGAGATCGGTGACCTTCTCAGCTTTCCTATAATTGGTGAAATCGTTCATAACACATCGAAGGAAGATCTTGTAATAGGCGACGGAGACAGAACGTTCATCGCCGAACAGTTCAGGCAAATAAGAAGCTCATTATCTTATCTCGGTATTGGTTCTGGCAAAAAGAAAGTTCTGATTACTTCTTCTATTTCCGGAGAAGGTAAAAGCTTTATTGCGGCTAATCTGGCATTAAGTTTGGCATTGACCGATAAAAAAGTTGTATTACTTGAATTGGATTTAAGGAAACCAAGATTAGGTCAGATTTTTAACAATATAAGTCAGTTGGGAATTTCTGATTTTTTACGAGGCAGAACTACTAAAGAACAGATTATACATAGAACCGGTGAAAATCAAAACCTGTTTTTAGTTTCAAGTGGTAATGAAGTTTCTAATCCTTCGGAGTTATTGTTGAATGGCAGGTTGCATGAATTATTAAAATATCTTGAAGAAAATTACGATTATATAATAATGGAATCAGGACCGGTAAATGCCGTAACCGACCCGTTAATTATATCAAATTTATGCGATGCTACGCTGTTTGTGATCAGGTATAATTATACGTCACGTGAACAGATAAACGTTTTGAAAGATCATTTGAAAGTGAGGGAATTAAAAAATGCAGCTATCATATTCAATGGAATAAACTCAATTGGATTTGGCAAGTATGGAGCGGCGTACGGGTATTCAGACAAGAAAAGAAAGAAAGAAGCGTGATGCTTCAAAAGGTATTGAAGATGGTTTATGATAGATATTATATAATTAAACTCAATAGGGATGTGACTGGGTGAGCGAAGCTTTTATGAACCTATGATTAATGTTAACGTGTTAAATATTTTAAATGATGATCAAAGACAAAATGTGGTACGCTATATATACGAAGCCGAGATGGGAAAAGAAAGTTGCCGGTTTATTAACACGTAAGAACATTGAAAATTACTGTCCATTGAATAAAGTTCAAAGGCAATGGAGCGATCGTAAAAAGATTGTGATGGAACCTTTGTTTCAGTCTTATGTTTTTGTAAATATTTCTAACCAGGAACAAACACTGGTAAGGGAAACGAGTGGTGTTTTAAACTTCGTTTACTGGTTGCAAAAACCTGCTGTGATACGTGAAGAGGAAATTGAAGTTATTAAAAGATTTTTAAATGAGTATCATCATGTTCAGATAGAAAAGTCTACCGTAAATTTAAATGATAAAGTTAGGATAATAGGCGGCCCCCTGATGATGAGAGAAGGGAATGTTCTTGAAGTTAAAAATAAAACAGTAAAGGTTTTATTACCTACAATGGGTTATACTCTGGTTGCTGAAATAGAAAAAATAAATCTTGAAAAAGTTCCGGTTTCCAACGACGGAAGTCAGCTGATTGTTTTTTAAAAACCTCTTTTAAAAATAAATAAATTAGAGTCATGATAACCTTTTAAAGATTATCATGACTCTAATATATCCATCCGGCTCTAATCTTTAATTATAAATGATAGCTTTAGTAAAGACCTTAGGTAGAAGTTTCTTTAAGGAAGGTCATGAACGCTCCTTGAAAGTCAGGAAAAATGTTACCATTTCTTTCCTGATCAAGGGGGCTAGCATTCCTGTGTCCTTATTGCTGGTGCCTATGACCATTAATTATATCAATCCGGTACAGTATGGCATCTGGCTTACTATCAGTGCCGTAGTGGGTTGGATGAATTTCTTTGATATTGGTTTAGGGAACGGTTTGAAAAACAAGCTTGCACATGCCTTAGCTTTAAACCAGGAAGAGGAAATGAATAAGTATGTAAGTACTACTTATGCTGCAATGAGCCTTATTGCTGTTATTTTTTTTGTAGTGATTGCAGGTCTTAGTTTCGTTTTTAACTGGAATAAGATACTTAACATTCCATCATCTTTGTCATATAATGTGAGGCCTGTAATTATTGTAGTGCTTTTATGCTGCAGCGTTCAATTCGTGATTCAATTGCTGAATATATTGTTAACAGCCACACATCAGCCCTCAAAGTCATCTGTTATAACTTTTATCGGTCAATTTGCTACATTGGCCATCATTTATATACTTACCAGAACTGTTCCCGGAAACCTGATGACACTTGTTCTTGTTTTAGCAGGAACGCCTATAGTTGTTATGTTCGTATCAGGTTTGTACCTCTTCAGAACGAATCTGAAAATACTTTCTCCTAAATTGAAAAATGTTGATTTCAGGTTTGCAAAAAGCTTAATCAGTACCGGAGGCATATTCTTTTTTATTCAAATGGGGGCACTCATCCTGTTTCAAACAGATACGCTTATCATTACCCGGATATTGGGACCAGAGTCTGTTACCACTTTTAGTGTGTCAAACAAATTGTTTTCTATTCTTATAATGGTTTTTACCATAATTATTACCCCTTTCTGGAGTGCTTTTACAGACGCTTATGCAAAAAAGGATTTTAGCTGGATCAAGGTTAGTATAAAAAAAATGAGGCAGTTATGGTTGGCGCTTGCAATAGGTGCTTTAATGCTGTTACTGGTGTCTCAATCTCTTTATAAGTTATGGATTGGCAAAGCAGTTATTATACCTGTTTCTCTGTCGTTAGGGATGGCATTTTATGTAATGGCATACATGTGGCAAACCCTGCATGTATATCTGTTGAATGGTGTGGGTAAGGTAAGGCTTCAGCTATACCTTGTTATCGGCAGTTCCCTGGCTAATATCCCGCTGGCAGTTTTCTTGGGCAAACATTATGGTTTAGCCGGAGTAGTCAGCGCCAACACGATTTTATTTACAATCATGGGTATTATTTTTTCTATTCAATGTGAAAAGATAATCAATCAGACCGCTACAGGGATCTGGGATAGGTAACAACGTTTCCCGGAGTAAATTCCCTTCCCTGAAATATTACTTGGTTGATCATACTATATCAGTTTTTTTTTTGTTTAATAGAGTATATGATGATCACTCAGGTATTACACTGCTAATTGTTTTAATAATATGACTTATTTTGAAATAGTGCGTTCTAAATTTAATTATTTGGTACATCCGAATAAAAAGGAGCTGATCAATTGTAATATCTCTCCCAAAGCAAAGCTTTATGATCCATATAGTTTGGCTGATGTAAATGTGGATGAGGGTACTTATATTTCGTCAAATGGCAGGATATCTCTGGCTACGATCGCAAAATACTGCTCCATCGGTCCTGACCTTTGCTGCGGCTGGGGTGTTCATCCTATTAATGGCATCTCAACATCCCCTATGTTTTATTCACCGTACAAACAAAACGGAAGATCTTTGGTAACACAAAGTAAGTTTGAGGAAAGGAAACGGGTATTTATTGGCAACGATGTTTTTATTGGCAGAAATGTTATTATACTTGACGGAGTTACTATCGGAGACGGTGCGGTCATAGGAGCGGGAGCATTGGTAAGTAAAAACATCCCGCCATATGCCGTTGCGGTGGGAAACCCGATAAAAATTATTAAATACAGGTTTACTGAAGATATAATTGAAAAATTACTGGCATTGCAATGGTGGAATAAAAATGAAGACGTTTTAAAAAAACTGGCCGAACATTGTTTTGATGTGGAAGCATTTTTAGAAGAAATGAAAAAAGATGATTATTTAAGATAGGATCATGAATGTATACCTCAAACCTTCAACTGTACCAACCTGATCGCAATAGCTATTTATACCATTATAAGTTTGTACATGGGAAAAAAAAATCCCGTGTACTACCTGATTTTGCCTTTAGCACTTCAGCAGGGTGAAGCTGCATTTATAAATCAATATATCGTAATAGGAGGTAAAAATATTTTATCGCCTTACCAAACAATATTCATTGATACGCTATTTTTTATAATGCTGGCAATCGCTATCGGCCTCATGAAGATACGGTACAAAAGAGCGCCCTGGATCGGAACAACGGTTATTGCAATTTTTTTAGCGTACGTGGTTTTCTTATGGTTAAGATCGTTTCTTACCTATCCTAACAGTAATGAAGTTTTTCTCACAGGCAGGAAATTTATGTATATATCACTTAGCTATTTTTTGTGGATAGCAATATTTGCCTCCCTGACGCGTGAAGACTACGAGAAATTTATAAAGCTGATGTTTTATGTTACGCCTGTATCTACTATTGTATATATATTAAACTCAAGCAGAATACTACCTCTTTTCGATGATTCGCTGATTTTTCAGGAAGTTGATTTTGGAACGGAATCATTCCTTAGAGATTTCAGAACCATTCCCTTATGGCTGATACCGATAATTGTATTGTCAATTTTATCGCTGATTACCCCTACTATAAAAATACCCAGGAAAGTAATTATCGGTAATATTATATTATTGCCGATAGGGCTTTTGTTCACTTTTACCAGGTCTTACCTTATTGTTGTATTGATAGAAGTAGGTTTTTTATTATTGCTGTATGGTTATAAATTTAGCGGTAAACTGGTAATGAATCTGATACTGCTGGTTGGTTTTATATCCCTGACTTTACTGGTAGCCCAAAAAGTATTTCCAAGCCAGGTAAATTATTTTTCAGAGCGATTGCTTTCCGCCAAAACAGAAGGTAAAAGCGAGTACAACGTTAATATCCGGATGGAATATCTTAGCGAGGCCAGCAAAATTGTGAATGCTACAAATCCGTGGTTGGGTGAAGGTTTAGACAGGAAATATTATGCGGAAATGGATTCAGTAGGAGCATGGGCGGCGGATTCTACTATTCCTCTGTTTTTACTTCATACAGGGTGGATTGGCGTTTTGATAATCTTTGGTGTGGTTTTTATTTTTTTTGCAGACAGCCTGATTGTATTTTTTAAAACAAAGGATTGGCTGGTGGGCTACTTAAGCGCATATTTCCTGGCATTGTTTATAAGTTCCCTTATTATGGGAGAAACACTGCTGGGAAATGTATGGACACTGATGAACTTTTCATTGTATACAGTAGTAAAATTCAACAAGTGGAAACCATTTGTTGAAATGGAGGAAATGCTTGAAAATGCAGCCTGATTTGTTTTCTTATCCGCTATTATTTTTATTTATTAATATTAACTAGCATTAAAATCCAATAATAAAATTCCAATGAATATTGCTTTTGTTACTACATATAATGCACATGATGTTGGCAACTGGTCTGGTTTGGGTTATTATATCAGTAAATCGCTTGAAGATAGTGGAAACGATATACAATATATCGGAGATGTAACGGTTAAGGCAACGGTACTGAATTTTTTCAAGAAGGCATACTTCTCAAAAGTTAAACACCAGAAATATTTTTACGAGCGAACCGTGGCGATGGCAAAAGGATACGCAGATGTTGTGGCTGCACGGCTTTCTGATAACAAGCATGAATATGTTTTTTCACCGGGCAGTATTCCCATTGCTTTCCTGAAAACGGATCGTCCTAAGATATTTTTTACAGATGCAACTTTTGCCAGTTGGCTGGATTATTATGAACCTGCATCTAATTTATCTCAGGATATAATCCGGCAGGGACATGAAATTGAGAAGCAGGCTTTGGATAGTTGTGCATTGGCTGTTTATTCGTCTGAATGGGCTGCCCAATCGGCTATTCAGTTTTATGGAGCCAATCCCTCAAAAGTAAAAGTTCTTCCTTTTGGAGCTAATTTTAATGAAAGTATTTCTGAAACCGAGGTCAGGAATTTTATTTTACAAAGAGATAATAACAAACTAAAAATATTATTTAACGGAATCAATTTTAACAGGAAGGGTGGTAATACCGTTTTGTCTACAGTAAAAAAATTACGGGAAAAGGGGATAGATTTGGAGCTTCATTTTGTAGGCCTGCCGGTGCTGCCTTTTGATAACGTACCTGATTATGTTATTAATCATGGCTATTTGAAAAAGGCTATACCTGAACAAAGAGC
>CAXSIE010000176.1:7249-9737 GCA_964237295.1 uncultured Flavihumibacter sp.
TTACCTTCAAAAGCAGAAGCTTTCGGATGTGTATTTTGCGAAGCAAGTGCTTTTGGCATGCCTTCTATTTCACGGAAAACCGGCGGTATTACTTCTGCAATAACTGATGGAGTAAATGGATTTACACTGGATACCACTGCAAGCGCCGATGATTACGCAAACCTTATTTCTTCGTATTTTACCGATAAAGAAAAGTATAATAAACTGGCATTATCCTCTTATTATGAATACAAGAAAAGGCTCAACTGGGAAAGTATTGGCGGAGCCTTATCAGAACTAATAAAGCAGTTATAATTACGTTATGCCATCAACATTAATTCATAATAAATTATAGTTATTTAATGTGCCGTATTTCAGTAATTACTTCACTTTTTAACTGTCAGCAATACCTCGAAGGATATTTTAAAGCTGCATCTCAAATTGTGAACAAAGATGAAATTGAAGTATTGCTTATCCATAATGCTCCAACAGAAAATGAATTAAAAATTATCAATAGCTTTCTTCCGGCATTTCCCTTTATCAGGCATATAGTAATAGAGCAAAGGGAAGGCTTGTATGCCACCTGGAATCGCGGTATAAAAATGGCTAGAGGAAAATACGTCGGCACCTGGAACGTAGATGATATCCGTCTTCCGCATTCACTAAGCGATCAGGCTAATGCTTTGGATCAGAACAATCTTGCGGCGCTTGCTTACGGAGATTTTAAGATTGTAAGTAAATATGGCAATACAGATGGTAAAAGTGTACATGAACCTGAGTTTAATTCAACCAGCAATACCTTTCACCATAATTTCCATATCGGATGTTTCCCGATGTGGCGTAAGGAAATTCATGATACAATAGGTTATTTTGACGAGCAATTTAAATTGATCGCCGATCTTGACTTTCAAATCCGTGTAGCGAAGAAGTATCACATGGTAAAAGTAAGGAGGCAGTTGGGTTATTACCTGGAAGGTACTGCTGCAAACCTGAGCAGTAATTTTTCTATCCAGGATAAAGAACATACTGTACTGCACTTAAGATATGGAAATTTTAATTCCATTTTCCTTACTCATCTTATTCACGGATTAAGAAATTATGAGATATTCAAATTTAAATGGTTTGGCGCTTATCATCCGATGAGCCATTGGGTAACGAAGGATAAATTTTCATATATAGTGAAATTTCCTACAATAATATTCTCTCTAATAAAATGGCCCCGTCATATGGCAAAAAAATACCTTAAAAAACATTTAATTAAAATAAGGCAAAAACAAGTTGGGTAAATTAATCCTAAGGCCTTAATGTTTTTATAATGAATAAAATATATAATCAATGATCAGCATAGTCATACCCAGCTATAACAGGGTAGGCGAATTGAAAAGGTGCATGGAAAGTGTAGTAAGCGAGTTTTACGATGGACTGGAAGTGATTGTTATAGATGATTTTTCAACGGATTCAACCAGAGACTATCTGGCAACATTAGCCGTTGCACATCCTTTCATTAAGCTTTATCTTAATGACATAAATCACGGGGTTAATTATTCGAGGAACAGGGGAATAGAAATGGTAACCAAACCTTTTATCTTTTTCCTTGATAGTGATGATAAACTGGCAGTTGGAAGCTTAGTGAAAGTTAAAAAAGTTTTGGAGACAAATCCTGATATCAAACATTTTCTTTTTGGAATTGCTGACCGTGAAGAAGAATTTAAACAATGGACAACCAACAGATTTATTAAATACGAAGATTGGCTGAGGGGCATTGTTTATGGTGATTTTACTCATGTTGTTTCAACACCCATATTAAAGAAATACAAATTTTTTGAAGAATTCAGGATGTTCGAATTTCTGAATTGGCTGCGTGTTGAAAAAGAAAGTTCACCACAGCTATTTGTTCCCATAACAACCACAATTTGCGAAAGAAACAGGAGTGACAGCCTTACAAGTTCCTCAAAACTGCATAATTTGCCTGCAATAAAAACGAAATTTGAATCCGAAAAAATGTACTATTCATTGTATCATGAAGATTTAAAACTGTACAGTCCCAAATCTTTAAATTTTAAACTGATCTATACAATACTGCTGGGAATTGCAAGCAATAAAAAACGCGATTGCAGGTCGTTAATTAATTATACGGAAAAGTGGTCCATAAAAGCCCTGGGAAACATGATGCTGCTGCTTCCTTCCTCTTTAATTAAATTCGGCATTATACGTTATTCAAATTTAAAGAAGCACCGATAATAATTTTAACCTGCTAAACTTTTGAAAGATTTCCGTACCTGATGAAGATAGTTTTTTGTTTATTTACATTTGAAACTGGTGGTGCACAGGTTTTGTCGGTAGATTTACTGAATGAGATGTGTCATGATCATGATGTTTCTTTAATTATCATAAATAATAAATGGAACGATAAGTTATTAAAACAGTTAGATAAAAGAGTTGCCATATATTATATCGGAAGAAAAGAAGGAAACAGGAATCCTTTGCCGATCATCCGTTTTAATTTTCT
>CAXSIE010000177.1:0-596 GCA_964237295.1 uncultured Flavihumibacter sp.
AACATTATAAGCATCATATTATCAGGTCTGAAGATCAAGGGCAACCATTTGATAATTTATTAGAAAATGGGCTTACACTGCTTATTACTTTTGAACAAATGGATTTGTTCAATATTAGGGTAACTAATATCAACGATATTGAATCTGGTGTTAAACATAGAATTTACAGAACAGGGGTAGCACTTGGACACTCCAAATTACAAATAAATGAAAAATCGTTATTGAAGAATAAAGGAACGCAGTCGCTGCTTAAAGAGAAACTTTTTGGCGAGATTGTGGATGTTCAAAATGGTAAGGCAAAGCTGGGTGGAACATCGCAGGATAAAATATGCTCGGCGATGCTGCTTAATAATAAGTTTAGTTCCGTTGAAAGCATTGAATCAGGCAGAGATTTTTTTTATTATCCCTGGATTCATCCTATGCAGGTTGATTATGATGAATTATTAAATGGTCATACCCTGAATCCATTTATGGCTGAAAAGTTAAGAAATGAAATAAAACAAAATAAACGATTAAATAAACAAAATAAAATTGAATTCACTAATAACAATTTAAAAATAAAGGTTTGCACGGGTGATATTATTTTTAAATTCTTT
>CAXSIE010000177.1:606-2451 GCA_964237295.1 uncultured Flavihumibacter sp.
GCCTCCGATGAAATTATAAGCATGGATGAAAATGGAGAGGGAACAGATGATTTTAAAAAATTTGAAAACTATTCCCGGTTCAAATTTGGACATTTTTCTTCAGAACCTAACCTGGAGAAATATCTCAGGAAAGTCAAGCACAGTAAGCATGAAAGGCAAATTTTCAGGCTGGTAGTAAGTGATCAAAAGAATATTACACTGAACAGGGCCTATGAATTATGGAATGGAAGCATGTTTAAAACCAATAAAATCAAAGCATGCATTTTTAGTTTTAATCCTGCCCATTCTTTGCAGAAGCCATCATCCGCTTATACTGGAACCACGGCAATGGGGTTTGAATCTGGTAATTTAAAAGGTTATGAAGTTGAAACAGCTAAAACAGCTTTCGGGCTAAGAAAGGGTGATATGTTTTTCATTCACGGCAATAATACTATGGGAAATACAGTATTAAATTACCGGAGTCATGGCATACTTGCAGAGAAATTCGCTGTTGATAATAATATTTACAGGGGGCACAAGGAAAAACATTTATATGAATTCTCCGAAACCATACTAACACAAATAAAGGTATGGGACGCCAGGATTTTTGAAAAAGTGACTGCCATTGGCAATCTTCCTAAAAAATATGAGCAAAGCCTCCGCCTGTATTTTTACAAGGAAATACAAAATGAAGAATATTTTAAGAATGAGGAACCGGATATTCCTATGATCTTCATTGTTCATTTATCTTACTTGGAATTTTTGAAAAGTGAAGAGAGTCCAGGCCCGGGGAATATCATCAATTGGTTTATAGAGAAACATATCATACCCAACTACAATGGCACAGACTTCAGAAATATTACACTTACAATTATTTCGGGTAGGGGGAATGCCGACTGGTTTAGCGGTGTTCATGCAGAATACTTGCCAATAATTATTTATCGCCCAGTAGAAAGTATTCTGGATGCGGTTGATGATGCACTGATATATGGTGATGATTTCCAATTAAAATATAATCTTATCAAATCTGTAATAGGAAGCTAATGAAGAAAATAATTATAACAGCCTATATGCTTCCAAACTATTTAACTGCCGGTGAAGAAGTCCCGAGGGCTGATAAATTAAAAACCTTTTTAAAAGTAAATGCTGACGATAATGATAATCCATATTTCAGCGTCATTTCATTTAAAGGCACTGAGCATTTGTTATATTATTATACCAAAAGGCATGAATCGCAGGATAACCATTTTAATAAGGAGGAAATGCTCAATGATATAAAAACACGGGTCCAAAAATTAAAAAATGAGAATGTATTGATCCTATATCATACCGGCAATAGCGAGCCGAACTTTAGCAAACAGGAGCTATCAGACCTTATCGGAAATAATATAAGTTGCAAAGATTTCTCAGGTAACCGGGGCGCTTTTTATTCTGAACTGATTAGCGATGGAGGGATGGTATTCCCTGGATTAGATACAGATGAGATTGATCAAGTAACTATTGAAACGACACTTAAAAAATTATGGACAGATTATTATGAAAAAGATACCCAATCTTTTCAAACAGCATTTGCGAGGATGTTAAAAGAGGGAAAATAATAATTAAAGCTAACTATGACCACATTTAAATTCAAATATCAAGTTTTTAATATCAATCCTGATCTTGAGAAGCTGCAATCTTTTATTCTCCCTGATGGCTTTCTTAAAACGGAGCTTGACAAATTAGCCGAGCCTGAAAGTAAATCGAAAACAGGAAGTAATGAAACGCCTGAAAATAAACTGACCATAATCTTGGCAGACCATCCAGAATTTTATAAGAGAAAGATTGTGACTGCATTAACAGATCAGCTGCGGCCAGTAGCATATA
>CAXSIE010000177.1:2461-9733 GCA_964237295.1 uncultured Flavihumibacter sp.
AATACAAAATTTGATAAAGTTTATTATCCGTGGCCCGTTCTTATTATTTATTCACGTGATTCATTTAAAGGAAAGGAATCAGCGAGGCGAAGGTTTGGTTTAAAATACTGGGATTCGTCCATTTGGCAATATTGGGTTGATGCAGGAAAACTTGAAGGGAGAGACGATGGTGACCGAACCCATTTTACTGCTACTCTCCGGCAAGCACTTGAACAAATCCGCTGGAACTTTAGTTTTCAATGGCAAACGGAGAAAGGGGATTTTTTTAATATCTATTCTAATGATCACGCAGCGAAGGAATATTGTGAATTTTCGACCAGGATGTATTTGAATTCTTTCATTGCAAATGTAGATCATGGTAAATCTGTCGGTCATGCAGGATTTATTACGCCATATCCTTTTTTTGAAGAATCGGTATTTTATGAAAATTTTAAAAACACCGCTTTATTTAAAAATGAAGGCCCACAGTTGAAATGGCGCGTTTTACTGATTGATGACAAGCCAGAAAGGCTTATCCATCTCCAGGAGTTATTTACCTCGGCTGCATTCGGAAGCAAATTTGATATCCTGGATAAAGAAGACCAGGCGCACAACAAGCCAGCACTTTTTATTAAACAGGTGAGGGATATTGAGGAAGTGGGCGAAGCAGTGAAAAATACACATTATGACCTCATTTTACTGGATTACCTGCTCGACGTAAAAGATAAAGGGCGGGAGTTTGGAACAAGTCTTTTCCCGGATAAAAACGCCACAAAAGTTGAACGTGGATTTACATTTGATAAAGAAAGTTTTACGGGGCCCGATAAAAAATTATGGATAATTCTTACATCCTGTTATTCTTCTGCATTTATGGATGGGTTGAGGGAAAGAGGTGTTTCGTTCCAGGATAGTAAATGGATGATCAATAGGGGTGCAGATCCAGTTAATACCCCCAATGCTTTTCTGTATAGCCTTTGCCAGTTCCTAGAATTGCAGCTTAACACCTATTTTGGAACAACCAACCGGCTAGAAGAGATATGGATGAAAGCACTTGAAAATCTCGGAAAAGAATTTAGCAGGGGATGGGCGAATGCCACATTAAGTGCGATCTTAAATTATACATCTAAATTTGAGGTCCTCAAAGAAATTAGTGAGGGCGAAGGAAAATCACTTTTTGCAGCATCTTACTTTCAGAGCAAATATTATAAGGACATGACGAGGGAGCACGAAAATGGTTTGTACGGCTATCTTACTCACCTTTTATTCCTGCTTACTGCAGGTGATGGCAGCCTATGGGGAGAAATGAAAACAGACTTGGACGTTATTAAAAGAAAAGTTCCTATCAGCATGTCCATTCACGTGAAAGAAGGTTATGATATTATAGAAAAAAGAATTGTCAGCCTGAAAAATCAATATGCCTCATGATTACAGGACATTTTTTTACACCGGAATACGACAAATTGGACGATAGCGTTGTTAATATTTTCAGGTATACGCCATTGGTATACAATACGGCAAATAATGAATCATTGATTAATACCCCTCCTGTTTATGTTATTTTCAACTCAGGAACGATAACATTTTATTTCCAGGGAATGATACTGACGGATTTTCCAGTTGTTGAAACCACCAGGAACATGTATGTGCAAACACCAATACTAACTATTCCACTGGGAAAATATTTTTTTGAAGATACTTATAAAGATATTATAGATATATTTGGAAGGGCTTTATCTCTTAAAATAGATGATGGTTATAAGTTTAAAAGTTTTCCACAGGATGAAGAAAAATTAGCCTGGTCCAATTTGTATGTTTTTGATTTTCCAGGCCACGAGTGGGAAAATTTATCCTGGTCAGCACATAATTGTATTTATAGGCCGCATTTTTTAAAAAGATTATTGCTTGATTTCCTGGATGATTTTTTTAATGGAACCGTATTTAATTTGTCGCCAAAATATCACGATACCAGGGGTGCAATTCTGAATTCTTATGTCTTAAAGGGTATATACTTAAAAGCTGATTTTTTTATTAAGAAACAATCGTTGGAAGATGCGCAGTTAAATCTAGCAGGTGGCAACGGAATTGTGATTTCCCCTTTGGAAAATATCCGTCACCTGGATGCTTTGACCAAATGGATTGAATTTATTAATTACCTATTCACAAAAAATAGCGGCTGGTTTGATTATTCTGCCAGTGAATTAAAAAAAGCAGTGCTTAAAAATAATTCGTTTTCGGTTGAAAAAACAGCAATTAACCCAGCGGAAAAAAACGGTAGAAACAGGCAGAATGAAAAGCGCCATGCCATAGCCAAACGTACGGTTAATTACCTGATTCGGAATTATGAGATTTTTCTGGCTTCCCGTATAGTTTTTATAAAAGCTTTTAAAATAAAATCTGTCTGGATTCCATTGGCTATCCTGTTATTCAGTTCTTACTTTTTGTTGCAAAATCAATTGAACGAACCCTTTAAATGGGTAGTGCTTATTTTACTGGATACATTGATAGCTGGCATAGGCATAATTGTATCCAGCTTGATATTTCACTTTCATTGTTCCGTCAATCTTGTGATGCCGCGTTTATTAATGACAATTACAACCTCCTGGATTGCTATATTGTCTAACATGGATAATATGAAGCGCGGATTCAATCTGAAACCTTTAGAAGCTTTGGGTTATGCAGTCGTGCTGATTTCAGTTACTTCCTTTTTTCTTGTGTACGAAATTGTCGGCAATACACTTATCACAAATTTCTGGAAAATATTACGAAAAGTGGTAAATGTTGTTATTCCAGGCATTCTGTTATCTTTATGTATCGGTTTATTTGGAATGACATTACTAATCAGACCCTATCTTATTCAGTCAGATTTTTTTGATTTAAAAGTAACTGTAAGAGAAAATATAGAGGAATTTCGGACACGCGACAACCAGGATAAAACGCTTACCCAAAAAGTTGAAAAATTAAAAATGCAATTACTTATAACTGATCAAAGGTTTATAAAACCAGTGCAAAAGGAGCTGGCATTGGCCGATTCAGCTTTAAATGATTTTAGAGAGAAGCACCCAGAAGAAAGTCGTAAAGTGTTATATGACAAACTCCACAGATTGCACCTGAATGATGGCGCTGAAGGAAATGGACAGCTGAAAGGAAATCTAACAAATAAAAACCGTCAGTTAGCATACTTTTATAATATTGGCCCCATTAACCGTAAGATTATTGTTCTGCCTGGCTATTTACTCTTAATGGCTTCGTTTGCTTATTTTAGTGGTATTTTTTTAACACTACTTTTTGATAATAAACCAGTTACTGATCCGTTGTAAACTTCTAAATTAAGTCCGAATAATATTTTTATAAATTACTTAGCATTAAGATGAATAGGAAAGTTAGAGATTTTCAAAAGATGGTAATTGACAGGGAAGAAGCATTATTCAATGAAATCAATTTATACGAACGCTTATCTGCTATTTGTTCCACAAAAAGGGGGCTTGTTGATTTTGGAGAAGCCTTTTATTTTATCAGGTATAAATTTTATAAACTGAACTTTATTATTGGCACTCGTAGCTCGCCTGATGAAGCGTTTTGGGGTGGCCTTGTGGCAAATTTACTTGAAGAATTAGGCGGAACAGACGGTGTTTCACACAATGAATTATATAGAATCTTTTTAAGGGAGATTGGTGCTTCTTCGGAAAGCGAATTGGTTGAACCTTTCTTTACGCCTGCATTTAATAATAACTGGGAAAAATATGCTTTTGAAGCCCCTTTCCAAGAGGCGCTGGCGGCCATAGCTGTATATGAAATACTCGATAATCCTGATTACCAGCTGATGTTACGGATAGCCCAAAATGCTGGTGTAACAACTTCTGGACTCGAATTCTTTCTTGTACATGCAGGAGCTGTTCATTTTGAATTGTTTGAAGATTTCGCCAGTAAAATGTTCACGACACCCGAAGGTGAGGATGTTATTAACAGAAGTGCTGACTATGTCCATCAGTTGCAGTCTGGTTTATGGAAAGATTTGCTGATTCATTTAGAGAACAAGAAAAATTAACTGATTAAGTATATTTCCTGTAGGTTTACTTTAAGGTGAATCGAACCTTTATTAAATATTTAAACTTTTAAAATGAATCTCCTTCGTCCCCTCAATAACCTTCCTCAATCCCACCTTATAATATTCTGTGTCTTCTGATTGTCTGCTCCTTTTCATGCCCCATCATTTTAGAAAGGATAGGTCGCGACCCGCACCGATCCAAATCCGCATTTGCGCATTAGTATATTGATTAAGTAATTAGGCAATTAATAAAAATCTACTAGATCCTTCCTTCATGCCCGTTTATAAAGCTTCGGAGTTCCATAGCTTCGAAAATAATGTAATATAATCGTTCCAGTGTTTATCATTTTGACTTTTAATTCTCTGGAAATTTTTAAGGTAATCAGCATCTCTATAAGTCTAATTAGTATCATAAAAAATTGTTTAAAAGTTATTTTTCCAAGTCGTCAAATTCACAGTTAGGTCAGGTAAAAAGTTAGGTCTTTTAAATCTTGGAAATAACATTCGGCACTAAACCAACAGCGGCAATGCCAAATTACCAACTTTTTATCCAGGCGCTGTCCATTTTTGCCTTCACCTGCTTTTCACGCTGATATAGGAATCGCCATGCTTTTTTGTAATGATCTACTTCAACTTCTTTTTCCTTTACAGATTGCCACCCGTTGATTCCCTGCTTCCCTAACATAAATAGGTAGGTTGCCACCAAAAAAATCGTCATCCAAAACAACAGCCTTCCAAAAACAATCCTATAATAACTTTCTGCATACATCTCTGGAAACAACAGTAACCGAAAGTTCCGAGTGACAGTTTTAGGTTGGTCATCAACAATTTGATGTATTTTTAAAATTCCGTCCGCAATAATTTTCTGTATTACCTTGGTATCAACAGGCGGAGCGATTACCTTTTGTTGACCCGGCTCTTTCTGAAAAGAATTTACTGCACTTGCCAGTGCTTTTAGACTGTTACTAATTTCCTGCATTACTTGTGCTCCAGCTTTCTGTTCTTCCAGGATATCTGTGAGCACAGATTCTATAATTTCATTATCCATATAAGTTTTTTAATAGGTTTACAAACGTTGCGATCGCTTCCGTTTTTTCTTAAATTTTTGTTGTGATGTTGCGTCGTCTGAAGCTCCGTTAGTTTGCGTTGGTTTAATAAGCACATCTATTATCCCGGATAGATCTTTTGATACATCTTTCAAAAATTCGTAATCGGAACTCAGCGGTCCAGACGATCGGGCAATGCTGGTATAAGAGTGGGGTATTCTTAAGCTGTGAGCTGACATCTTTAAGTCAGCCATCTTTTGCTGTTCCAATATCCGCCCAATGGTCCTCAAAGAATAATTCACCTCACTGCCTTTTATTTTCACCTTTTTGTCATCAATAAATGAAATACCCCTCCCTTTAATAACCTGGTACCCCTTATCTTTCATTGCCTGTTCAAATTCCCAGTAATTCCTCGAGGACTTTAGCGCTTGCTGAATCTGCACCACCAGATTTTGCTTACGCTGGTCCTGTCTCGGTAAAAGCTGCTGCGATTTAGATAAATACCGTTTCGGACTAAGCACCTGTTTCAACTCATATTTGAGTTCAATTTTCCTGCAGTGAGCCGCAATCTTTTTATAGCTGTTGCTATCGCTCACCGTTTGTTTTTCAAAACCAACCCGGTTAGCAACGATATGCAGGTGCTCGTGACCCGTATCTTTGTGCTGGATCGCCACATATTGATTGTTTTCAAAACCCATGTCTTTCGCACATTGTTCGGCTACTTCCATCCATTTATCTTTAGTCAAATGTTCCCCTGGTGCCAGGCTCAAAGTAATATGCATTACAGGCTTTGATAACTTAGGGTTAAGCCACCGAACTTCATTAAATTGTTGAATCAATTCCTTCTGATCACCAAAACATTTATTGAACATCAAGACCTCTGCCCGGTTCTTCATTACGGTCTCCTCACCCGCTTGAATTTTGTCATTCAAACAGTACAGCAGACAGCCGCCGAAAGATTTCCCAGTGGTAACTTTCCCGATCATTGTAAGTGTTTTTTTATTTCCCCCGCCAATTCTTTTACCTGCCTTGACAACTGGTTTAATTCCGCCCGTTCGATTGCGTTTAATTCATCCAGACTGTTCCGTTTTTTGGCTACCTGGTTTAGGTTTGCACCAAGGTGATTTAATGCCGCGGTCAACTGCAAAACTTCTTTTGGAAGTACTTTAAAACGACTGTCAATTTTACCGGTTAAACCCATTTGCCTGAGGTATTCTGAATTAGTAAGGTTGGAACTTTTTGCTTTGTGTTCAATTACATTTCTCTCAATTAATGAGCAGGCAACGGTGATCTGTTGATCACGTTTGACAGCCTTCTTTGGCCTGCCTCCTTTGCGATTGAATTTCCCTTCCACTTGCTCCATATTGATATTACTTTTTCCTTTGGCAAGCCTGAACTTGCAGCCTTAATTTATTTTCTTCGAATGCGAAGCATGAGGCGCAGCGTTTTGGCCCTGCCAAAACATAGCTGGCTACCTACCGAAACTCAGAGTCGTCTTTTCAGTCTTTGTGTTTGTTCCTCTTTGAAGGGTTTATTGGTCAGCAAATCATTGTAATCTTTGAACCCTTTATAGAGAATACTGCAGTCGCTGTACTTGTCACCTCGCTGTAACAATTTTTGCATATGCTGAATACCCGCCTTATCACGATCCAAATAAAGTTTCACAGCTTTGTACCGTTCCATGAATGAACTTGACATTTCTAAAAAACTTAATGAGTTTAAGATGAGGAAACTGGGCTGACGTTCCGACAGTAGCGCATCAATATTTTGATTCCTTTGTTGATCAGTTTGGTAAGAAAGAAAATTGAAAAACCCTTCAAAAACATTTACCTCCTTGTAGTCTGCATCCCTGTAAATAAGTGTTGTAAATTTAGGACTGCTGCCTCCTTTGAAATCAGCATTACGAAGTTCGAAACCACCAGCATCATTTCTAAAACCAATAGCCGTATGTGTTCGGTTATACAGTTCAAAGTTTACTTCATGACAATATTTTTTTGTAATCTCCAGGTCTATGGAACGGCTCTTTATATAGTCTGTTAGAGCAGGAGATTTTATCGAATAATAATTAAGGATCTTGATTCTACCGGATTCATTTTCTTCAATCCGGGATTTCAAATCATCACGCTGTAAAGAATGCGTTTGCCTGTGAATAAAATGCTTGTCTTCCTTCAGTCGTTCTAAACATTCTTTAACACTACACTT
>CAXSIE010000178.1:0-321 GCA_964237295.1 uncultured Flavihumibacter sp.
CCTGCTTCTTTATTCAGGTTAAAAATAAGATCGATAATTTTTTCACTTGTTTCAGCATCCAGGTTGCCGGTGGGTTCATCGGCAAATAGTATTCCGGGACTGTTAGAAAAAGCCCGTGCAAGGGATACTCTTTGCTGTTCACCACCGCTGAGCTGGGCCGGGTAATGATGCCCGCGATCTGCAAGTCCAACTTTATTTAAAAGATCCTGCGCCCTGGGCCTGACATTTTTTTCACCACGCAACTCTAAGGGCACCATTACATTTTCCAATGCGGTGAGGGTGGGCAACAGTTGAAAATTTTGAAATATAAAACCTACATAT
>CAXSIE010000178.1:411-9721 GCA_964237295.1 uncultured Flavihumibacter sp.
CCGGCCCGCTGGTCTTCATTTAATTTGTCCAGTTTAACACCCTGCAATGCTACAGAGCCGGAAGTAGAGCGGTCTAAACCTGCTGCCAGTCCCAGCAAGGTAGTTTTACCACTGCCTGATGGGCCTACAATTGCCATAGTTGTACCCGTTTCAACTGAAAAATTTATATTATCTAAAACATTCAGGGTACGTCCTGCACTTTGGTAGCTCTTACTTACATTTTGAATGTCAAGTATTATTGCCATTAAATATAGTTTGTTGTGTTAACAGTATTCTTCCTTCTTCGCTCAAATTATCTCTATTTTTGAATGCTGTTCGGGCATACTGATTACATCAAACAACAAAATAACTGAATAGTTTAGCCCAGGTTGTTAGCAACACGTTTAAAAGTATTTACATTTTAGTAAAATATGAAAGGTATCAGTTTAATTTTATCTGGCTTATTTATTATGTTTATTATTTCCTGTGGTAATAATGAAAAGTCTCCGGCCGTCACGCAGCATGCTACAGGAAAAGATCCCGGGGTTTTAAAAGGAAATGAAAAAAGCATTGTATTTTTTGGAAACAGCATTACTGCCGGATACGGATTAAGTCCTTCAGAAGCTTTTCCTGCATTGATACAGCATAAGCTTGATTCCTTAAAACTTACTTATAAAGTTGTTAATGCAGGCGTAAGTGGTGAAACGTCTTCAGGAGGAAACAGCCGTATCAGCTGGATCTTACGCCAACCGCCGGATATATTTGTGTTAGAGCTTGGCGGTAATGACGGATTAAGGGGCATTCCGCTTACAGAAACAAAAAAAAACCTGCAGTCTATAATAGATAAAGTGAAAATCAAAAACCCTCAAGCGAAAATCATACTCGCCGGAATGCAGATACCGCCCAATATGGGACAAAAATACGCAGGTGAATTTCGTAATCTATACCCTGAGCTGGCAAGGAAGAACAATATCATTCTTATTCCTTTTCTGCTTGAGGGTGTTGGAGGAGAAGAAAAGCTGAACCAGCAGGATGGCATTCACCCAACTGCCGAAGGCGATGAAATTGTAGCTGAAAATGTGTGGAAAGAACTTGTAAAGATTCTACCTTAGTAATAGTAATTAATGATAAATAAAAGAAATATGAAGCCACAGGATGGACCTATCCTGGTTATAGATGATGATTTGGAAGACCTGGAATTAATTAAGGAAGTATTTGAATCTATCAACGTTAAAAATGAGATTCTATATTTCACTACCGGACAAGAATTATTGCATTTCCTGAAGCATAGCTATAAACAGGCTTTGTTTATCCTTTGCGATGTAAACATGCCTGCTATGAACGGCTTCTCATTACGTGAAGAAATCATTAATGATGAAGTTTTAAGGGTGAAATCGATACCTTTTTTATTTTTATCCACTTCGGCAAAACATGCGGAAGTAATCAAGGCATATACTCTAACGGTTCAGGGTTATCTTAAAAAGCCTAACAGCTTCTCTGAATACCAGAACCTTTTGAAAGATACGGTAGCTTACTGGTGCAACTGTTTACACCCAAATTCCTTTTAACCGGTTGTGAGTGTTTTCTATAACCGAAAAACTCCAATAATTACCAGCGTCATGTTAGGTTTTGCTCATTCTTTCTAATAGTAACCAACCTGCATTTCTTAATTATCATCATGTTTTTTCAAACAAATAAAAATCAGTGATTTTACGTTTGTAAAACAGTATTTTTACGATAATTTAGATTCGTTAACCTATGAATTCGGACAGATACACCAAGCCGAAGCTTTGAAGACATCCTACTATTATGAATGAAACAACTTTTACAATTGACCACCTGCAGGCCGGTTTTACGGTTCCGTTTATTACAGACAGCGAGCGTGGCTATGTTTCAATAAATACCGATATGTATCGGGATATTAACGGACTGATGCCTACAGGTAAGTTTTGTGTTTACATGCTTCATCCCTGGGCAGGATCTTCGTATTTTAAAGTTCAGGAAAAAGAAAAAGATAGTTGGATAGCATTCAATGCACCCGCCTATGTAACGGATGAGACTATTAAATGGATCGGTGATAGAATAAAAGTATACCATAGATAAATGAGGGTGTCTGGATTGAAATTCTTTACAGACGCTGACTTGCGAACTTTCCTTCCATAGATAAGATAGGTTCAAAGTTGACTCCGCGGTTGAAAACCTGCTTTAGTTCTCAGGCCCGCTAACTTCCTTTTGCTCTTCTTCAACTTTCTTAAATTCCAGCTTTCCAAATTTATACAGGAAGCTTATACCAAAGGAACGGAATGGAATACGCTTCAGGCTTGTGAGGGCAAAGTTTGGCCCGGTTACTTCTATCAACTGGTTAACATATTTATTGAAAGGATTGGTGGTAGTGAACCCGATACTGCCTTTCTTTTTAAGAACCATTTTTCTAAAAGCAAAATTGTAGGTGGTGAAAGAAGGCATCTTTCCCTGCACTTCATTATGCGCTGAACTGAAATTTCCAAAGAATTCGGCGGTAAGATCGTGCGTTACCTGGTAAGTGGCATTCAGGTTGAGCCGGTAGTTGAAGCTGGTGGTAGTGGCACCTGTAATAAACCTGTTATAGATAGTCCGGTGAAAAGCCGACACGTTACTTCTCAGGTTCAGCTTTGATGTTACCGGCATGGAACCGTAAAGATTGATACCTATATTCTTTTCAAGGCCGATATTCTCAGACGTGCTTACCGAAACATTTTTATATAAGGAGTCTCCTACCAGGAATTCAGGATAATACACAATATAGGGTTGAATATCCTGGTTGTTTCTCCTGTAAAATAAAGCCACGTTTGCCGAGCCACCGTTTTCAAACGAGTTACTATAGCCTGCTTCTATATTATCACTTATTTCGGGTTTCAGATCCGGGTTACCGGTTAAGATATTTTTCGGATCGATCGCATTAACATAAGGGTTTAAGTCGCGGTATCCCGGCCTTTGAATCCTCCTGTTATAACTTAGTTTTATCAACTGCTGGTTGTTCAGCTTATGCGAGAAAAACAGGGACGGCACAAAAGAACCATAACCCGGAATATTTACCTTGCCAACACTTGAATAATCTGCGTTTGTTGAAGTGTGTTCGAACCTTCCTCCTGCCTTGATGTCTAAAAAATTAAATACGGGAAAGGCAAGCGTAGCGTACAGCGCATAAACATCCCTGCTATACTTCAGTGCATTGGACTGACGGGAATCATAAGCATATTCTTTAGAAAAGGGATTGAAAGAATTTACATTGGAATTGCTGCTAAACGACCTGCGTACCGCCCTGCCACCAAGTTCCATGCTAAGTTTTTCGGAGATCGGCTGGGTGTAGTCTACCTGTATGTTTCTTTGAAACTCCTTACCAGGATTGGTGGTTTTTAATCCGGAGAAAATGGAATCATTAGCTTTAAAATACTGGTACTGGTTATAATCGTTATAATTTTTACTGCCACTGGAGTTGAATTGCATCGTCAGTTCCTGGTCGTCACTGAATTTTCTTTTATAATTCAGATTCCAGTCGGTAGCGCCGTTTTTAGTTTTACGTTGTGTTTTCCGTATGCTGTTAATATCGGAAAGATAAACGGGCGATCCAAAGTTATTGAGGGTTTGTTGCTGATCTGAATATCCATGACTTGGATTGCCATAATGATCATAGCCGATATTTCCGCTGAGATTGTCTTTCTTGGTTACATCCCAGTCGAAGCCCAGTCCGCCTTCAAAGCTTTCACGGGTAAAATCATTACTTCCATTCTGTGTTAACCTGGAATTTGTTTTGCTAAAAGTGTCAATGGTAGAACGGTCGAGGCTTGTTAAGGTAGTTGATTTCAGCTGTCCATTGGCACTGAAGAATCCATGAAGCCCGAATTTACCTTTTCGGGCATTCAGGTTGATGGAGCCGTTTTCCTGGCGGCTGCCGCCGGAGAGGTTGATGCTTCCGTTGATACCCTGTATGGTAGTCTTTTTTAAGATGATGTTTATGATTCCACCGGTACCTTCAGCATCGTATTTGGCTCCCGGACTCGTTATCACCTCTATGCTTTTGATCTGACTTGCAGGCAGCGATTGTAATGCGTCTGCGAGACTGTTACCAAAAACTGTAGACGGTTTGCCATCAATTAAAAACAGCACGTTGGAATTGCCCTGCAGTTCAACGTTTCCATCCACATCCACAGAAACCTGCGGCACTTTTCTCAGGACGTCGGTAGCCACCCCACCCTGGCTGGTGATATCTTTTTCAGCATTATAGATCATTTTATCGATCTTGTTTTCAATCAGGCCGCTTTTTGCCGTTACTACAACTGACTGAAGGGTTTGAGAGGTTGCTGCAATGGTTATGTCTCCGAGGTTACGATTTAGAGATTTGCTATCCAGTATTACATTGTTTATAGTCTTTGACCGGTAACCGATAAAATCAACCACTATTTTATAAGTACCGGCAGCAAGGTGTTCTATTATAAAAGCACCTTTTTGATTGGAAGTAGTTCCTGTTAAGGGTTTTGTTCCGTTAAGCAGGTAAACGCTGATAGTGGCGTAGTCTATGCTTTTTTTTGTGGTGGAATCGGTTATTTTTCCGGAGATGTTATTGTCTCCGGCAGGTTTTTGAGCCTGTGCTATAAAACATATTAATATTAAGAAAATAACAGAAAAAAAATGTTTCATCAGACTTATCTTGCTATTGAGGTGCAAAAGTAGCTGATAATTCTGTTGAAACCTTGTGGTAAGATCGCAAAAGGTAAAAGTTTCCAAACAATCTGGCGAAGTGATCAGCTTCGCCAGTTTAGCTGCGGTGCTTCCTGTTTGGAAGTTGCAGTCTTCAGCATTACGTTTGCTTTAGCCAACTTTTCAGGAAACAGGTTCTTGTCTCTGTATTGATCAAGCGAAGGATCGATGGTAACAACCGGAACCTCATTGTCTTTTTTATCTTTTGCTGCTTTCATAATTTATGTAATTTAATTGCTCTTAATACCTTGAAATACTGCCGCAAAAAACCATCGCAGCCAACGCTTAGATATAAGCAATGCAATCCATTTCAACCAATGAATTTCCAGGTACTCCGCCTTTTGCTACGGCTATTGTTGTACGAACCGGAGGTTTTTTACCAAACCTTCCTTTGTACACTTCATTCATTCCCGCGTAATCTGCAATGTCATTAAGGAACACCGTTACCTTTAATACTTTTTCCATAGAAGAGCCTGCTTTTACCAATTCCTTTTCAAGTTCTTTAAGTACGATCTCCGTATGGGCTTTAATCTCAAAGGGTTCGGTATGAGCACCTTTACCGGCAATAAAAATCATATTACCGAGGGTGGTAGAGCCTGCAAATAAAGGCACATCCTGAAAGTTTGTAACATTGGCTACTTTTTTTTCGAGGGTAGTATCAGATTTTGCGTTTGCAATTACATTCAAACCCATAATACCTCCAATGGAGGCGGCCAATTTTTTTAATACAGATCTTCTTTCTGTTGTCATGTGTTGAAAAATTTGTGTTTATAATAATCAGTATATACGATGTTATCCTTTACATTTTAAATTATCATATGGCCTTATCATTTAAAGATACATAAACTGCGTCTCAGGGTTTCGAAGTTTTTTAAAACAATGTAAAAGCTATAATGTAACCGGCTTTATTGCCATGATCTCCCGCAACAGACAAAGCAATATATTGTTTTCCATTGCACCAATAGGTACAGGGAGTGGCAGTGCCCATACCAGGTAGTGCAGCCTCCCAAACCAAACGACCCGTACTTTTATTAAAAGCCCGGAATTTTTTATCTCTTGTACCTGCAATAAAAACGAGCCCACCGGCAGTAACGATTGGTCCCGGCGACCCGACGTTACCTGTAAGCGGATCTCCTTTCCTTTGCAATTCAGGATGATTGCCTAAAGGTATGGTCCAAACATAATCGCCTGTATTGAGATCAATAGCATTCAGGGTTCCATAAGGCGGCTTAATACCCGGATTGCCATTAGGGCCTTTGAACATTCCATAAGCCGTTGTATTGAGGTAGGTGAAAGCAGTATCTGTTTCAGGATGACTATCTGCATGTTTTTGCGCCGAGCGGTTCTTTTTTATTTCAAGCAGGTCATTTGCTGCCTGAGAATATTTTTTATCAGCGCTATCATACAAGTAAGAAATGACCGCTGCTTCATTTCCTTTCAGCACATTGGAAAATGCCGGCATCTTGCCACCACCCTTCTTGATTTTATCTAAAACAGATTCTTTTGTCATCCTGAATCTTAGATCAATAAGGGATGGATATTCCGGCGCACTTCCCATTCTATCTGCACCATGACAGCCAGTACAATAATTATTATAAAATGTTTTTCCCTGGTGAAAAAAGGACTTTCCGGCGTCATTATCAGTTCGACTGATTTTTTGAAGAGAGTCAATTTCGGGAGAATCATTAGATCTTACATAAAGAATACCGCTTGAAGGATCGTAAGCGGCGCCACCCCATTCAGCGCCACCCCGGCTTCCGGGAAAATTAAAAGTCCCCTTTAAATCGGGTGGCGTAAACAATCCTTCGTAACGATAAGATTTGAATTTTTTTACTAGGCTATCATGAGCAGCAGGGGAAAAATCTGCCAGGTCATCTTCTGTCAAATGCTGACGGGCAAAGGCTCTAGGCTTCAATGGAAATGGCTGGGTGGGCCAGGCTTCCTCTCCCGGAACATGCGACTCCGGAACTTTTTGTTCGTTAATTGGAAATAAGGGAATTCCGGTTTCGCGATTTAAAACATATACAAAGCCAACCTTTGATACTTGTGCAACGGCATCGGTTCTTTTTCCATCCCTGACTACCGTTACCAGATTAGGAGGTGCAGGCAGGTCATAATCCCAGAGATCATGATGGATCGTTTGATAATGCCATTTATATTTTCCCGTTTTTGCATCCAGCGCCAGCACGCAATTACCATAAAGGTTTTGGCCTTTCCGGTCACCGCCAAAAAAATCATAACTGGGTGAGCCCAGGGCCAAGAATACCAAGCCTCTTTTTACATCCAGACTCATTCCTGCCCAGTCGTTAACACCACCGGCATATTTCCAGGCATTTTTTGGCCAGGTTTCACAACCAGGCTCGCCGGGTAACGGAACCGTGTGAAAAGTCCATATACGTTTTCCTGTTTTGATATTATAAGCCTGGATGTAACCCGGTTCAGCGGCATACAATTCAGATACCTCGGTTCCCATTATTAAAAGGTCCCCGAATACGATACCCGGAGAAGTAGGTATTACGGAAATGGAGGAAGGATCACCCCTGAAACCATCATTCATGCTAACACGGCCTTTACTGCCAAACCGTTCAATTATTTTTCCTGTAAGTGCATTCACCGCAAAAAGATGATCGCCTGCAGTAAATAAAATTCTTTTATCTTCTTTGTCCTGCCAGTAAGTTACACCGCGATTTACTCCACCGCCTTCGTGTCCGTTGAAAGGATCGAAGCACCATAGCTGCCTGCCTGTAACTGCATCGATAGCATAAACACGGTGCCTGCCTGAAGTGGCGTACATGATGCCATCGATGATAATTGGATTACATTCGCTTCGGCCGGTTTGAGACGTATCAAAGGCATCCTTAAATGCAAAAGTCCAGGCAGGTTTTAATTTATTTATGTTCTTCAGGTTGATTTCATCTAATGTTGAATAGCTGGTGCTTTCGTTATCGGCTTTATAAATGCTCCAGGTGCGGGTTTTGTTGTTGGAGGTTGTACATCCGGCAATCAGAAAAATTAATAGTACGCTTATTGGTTTCATACAATTTCAGATTGTAACACTTTTTTATAACCGCGGAGGAAATCCGGTGATAAAGAAGAGATTACACAGAGAACGTCTCCGCGTATCCTCTTCTTTATCTCCGGATTCCTGCTCTGTGGTTAAAAAAAATCAGTACGGTTTACCGGAAACATTCTTAACGGCAACTATTGTAATAATTGCTGAAAGAAAAAGGGAGCCCGCCATAAAAATATAAGAAGCACCGAAGCCACCTGTCGTATCATTCAAATAACCCACCACGAAGGAACCAACGAAGGAACCCAGGGCACCCAGGCTATTGATCAATGCCATAGCTCCCCCGGCAACATTTCTCGGTAAAATTTCAGGGATGATCGCAAAGAACGGCCCGTAAGGTGCATACATGGCACCACCGGCAACGATCAGCAACGCAAATGAAAGCCAGAAATTACTGGTACCAACTAAATAAGAACCATAAAAAGCTACCGCACCGATTAACAGGAATGGCCAGACGAAAATTTTTCTGTTTAAAGTTTTATCAGACAAATAAGAGGCGGTAAGCATACCTATTATCGCCAATACGTAAGGAACGGCAGACAACCATCCGGTATTCACAATACTCATTTCAGGAGTTGATTTGATTATGTATGGAAGCCATAAAACAAAACCATACACACCAATGCTCCATAATGCATACTGCAGGCATAACAACAATACGGTTTTTGATGCAAAGGCTTCCAGGTAATTCTTTACAGGCTTGATTCCCTGCTGCTCCAGTAGCAACTGTTCTTCCACCTCCCACTTTTCTTTTTCCGTTAACCATTTTGCATCTGATGGTTTGTCGTCAACCAACCGCCACCAAAAAAATGCCCAAATAACGGCAGGCAATCCTTCAAGGATAAACATCCATCGCCACCCTACCGCCTTTACCAAATAACCGGACAGTATCGACATCCAGAGAATCGTTACCGGATTACCTAAAATTAAAAAAGTATTAGCCCGGGATCGCTCCGTTTTGGTAAACCACCTGCTTAAAAATAAAAGCATTGCAGGCATTACAGCACTCTCCACAACGCCCAGCATAAACCGGATCACAACCAGCAAATAAAAATTATTTACCAATCCTGTGGCGGTGGCGAGAAGTCCCCATAATATTAACGACCAGAAAACCAACTTTTTAGCACTTTTGTTTGCAGCATAGTGCGCACCCGGAACCTGGAAGAAAAAATAACCCAGGAAAAATAATGATCCCAGCAGGGATGACATAGTCTTGGTGATGTGCAGGTCCGCCGCCATTCCGCTTGCCGCACCGAAGCCAAAGTTGGCCCTGTCAAGATAAGCAAGGCTGTAGGTTATGAATGCAATCGGTATCAGGCGATACCAGCGCGATCGGGCGAGTACTTTTTCCATTGGTTAGAATCGTATAAATTCCTTATTAAGTGAATAAACCAAGGAGCCAGGGATACAGGGAGGAACACGGAGTTAATTACACTGTATTCCTCCCTGTATCCCTGACTCTGTGGTTCATTTATGCGGAAGCTTTTGTCAGCTCTTCATTGATCCTGTTGGCAACAATTTTTT
>CAXSIE010000179.1:0-9695 GCA_964237295.1 uncultured Flavihumibacter sp.
AACGCGGTAAATGGCGATTACTCGCAGAGAAAGAAGTAAGGATCCTTAAGCATTTTAATAAGAACGGAAAAAACCAATAGCATTCCCTTATGAAAAATGAACCGGAAGTCATTTTTGAGAATGAAGATTTTATCGCAATAAACAAACAACCCGGGATGCTTTCGATTCCTGACAGGATGCAATCGCAGCCTTCCTTAAAAGATATACTCAGGGAGCAATATAAAGAAATATTTACCGTTCACCGGCTCGACAAAGAAACAAGTGGAGTAATAGTTTTCGCAAAGCATGAAGCCATGCATAAATATTTATCGCAGCTGTTTGAGAACAGGGAAACGGAAAAATATTATACCGGTTTTGTAACCGGCACTCTTGCAGAAAAGCAAGGTGTTGTTAACATGCCTATTATAGAGCATCCGGTTAAAAAAGGGCTGATGATAACTGCCGCTAAAGGAAAGGATTCAATAACAGCTTATGAAGTATTGGAAGAATTTGGTCCGCTTTCGTATGTACAGTTTACCATTTTTACAGGTCGCACACACCAGATACGCGTACACATGAAATACCTGGGTCATCCTATAGCCTGTGATGAATTGTATGGAGATGGAAAAGCCATTCTTTTATCATCCTTAAAAAAGAAGTTTAAGCTGTCGTCAAAAGATGAGGAAGAAAGACCGATTTTATCAAGATTAGGATTACATGCAGGCAGGTTGGTTTTTAAAGATATGGCAGGAACACTTCATAATCTGGAAGCGCCTGTTCCAAAGGATATTAAGGCACTACTGCAGCAATTGAGAAAGATATATAACAATAAACTTATAAAATAAGCTAGTGTTAA
The DNA here is from genome assembly GCA_964237295.1 of uncultured Flavihumibacter sp. GTDB lineage: Bacteria > Bacteroidota > Bacteroidia > Chitinophagales > Chitinophagaceae > JADCRZ01. The sequence continues at coordinate 836 of CAXSIE010000179.1, forward strand.
GTAGAGATGACGTGTCAAGTTGAAGAGTTTTTTTTCTAAACTGCAGAAAGACCGTGCGTCACATTAAGCTTAACTTGACATAAGAACCGGGGACGGCAACCCATCCCGGGTTCCATAAAAAGTTATTAATCTACATTAGGCTGCGGCGTATATCGTAAATAAGGCTTTACTATTTTAACGCCTTTAGGAAACTTCTTTATTGCGTCTTCGGTTGAAACAGCCGGAATCACAATAACATCTTCTCCCTGCTTCCAGTCTGCCGGTGTAGCCACACTATAATTAGCCGTTAATTGCAATGAATCAATTACCCTGAGCACTTCTACAAAATTTCTTCCTGTAGAGGCAGGATAAGTGATCATAAGCTTTACTTTTTTATCAGGACCGATAATAAACAATGAACGAACGGTAGCTGTTAAGGAAGCATTTGGATGAAGCATGCCATATAAAGTGGATACGGATCTGTCTTCATCTGCTATTAGCGGAAATTCAACTGAAACATTTTGTGTTTCATTGATATCTTTGGTCCAGGAATGATGCTTATCTATCGGGTCAACACTTACCGCTAAGGCCTTTACATTTCTTTTCTCAAACTCACCTTTTAACGCTGCTGTTTTACCCAGTTCCGTAGTACATACCGGGGTAAAATCTGCGGGATGTGAAAACAGAACACCCCAGCTATCTCCAAGGTATTCGTAAAAATCAATTTCACCTATGGTAGTCATGGCTTTAAAGTTTGGAGCGGTGTCTCCTAATTGTAAACTCATAATTAAAAAATTTAAATTTGTAAACGAAGGTATTTAATTTCCTATCAATTTAATAGAGTAAGTAAAATTACTTGATGGCGAGTAGAAGTAGTTAACCTTGTAGGTTTTTTCTAACACAGAGTACGCAGAGGGAGGAAACACGGAGAGCACAGAGGTACTTCTGTGTTTTCTGTGTTTCCTCCCTCTGTGTTAGAAAAAATATCCTGATTGGTTGAAGGCAGGTTAATTTACCTGAAAACATCCAGCAATCCCTCAGGCAGCACTACGTGCACCTGTTTCTTTCTTTTATCAATCCTGTCAAGTGTTTGTTCGTGCAAAGGAATCAGCGCTTCCTTCCCTGCTAAATCTATCCTGCAAAGTACCTGGTGATGCTGCTCTATCACCTCCAGAATTTCTCCCAGGTCATTCCCTTCTTCAATCATATGAAAACCAAGTAAAGAAATGGCAGATGATTTGGATGCATATTTGTTAAAGTCTTCTTCTGTGAGCCAGATTTCTTTTTGATTGATTTTTCTGGCAGCTTCCTTCGAAGCGATACCTTCTAACTTTAAATATATTTCCGTTTCCGTTTTTATCTTACTGCCTTCAATAAAAAAAGGCAGCATCTCATTCTTTTCCTGCTCAAGAAATATAGCAGACAGGCCTTTCAATGAGGTCTTTTTTCCGAGATGGTGTTTTAAAATTACTTCTCCATGTAAACCATAGGAAGCTACTATTTTTCCGATGCTATTGTACTTTGTCATGATCGAAAATAACGATATTAAAATGCCAGCATTTATCCGCTGTCAGTAAATCAGACCCATACAAATTCCTTCCTGACGGCTTATAGCCAATACGAATGTATGGTTAACTCAAACCAAATAAAAATCCCGGTGATAATTTTCACCGGGATCAAAATGTGCGAACCTAAGAATCTTTATCCTTCAGTATTGGTATTTTCTTCAGGTTTCTTTTCCACTCTTCTCACAGGAGCCTGATCCCTTCTTCCTCCGGGACGGGATTTGCGATTATCATCCTGCCGGCGTTTTACCTGAACATCATGTTCGGAACTCCATTTGGTAAATTTTTCCATAGCCGTTGCATCATCAAACAAACCTAATTTAACACCACGCAACAGGTGCTTCAGGTACAATACTCCTTTAAAAGAAAGAATCCTGCGCACAGTATCAGTAGGTTGAGCGCCTTTATGAAGCCATTCGAGGGCTTTTTGGCGGTCTAACTGTATGCTGGCAGGAACAGTCTGTGGGTTATAAGTACCGATCTTCTGGATGAACTTGCCATCTCTCGGTGCCCGGGCATCAGCCACTACCACAAAATAAAACGGTCTTTTCTTAGACCCGTGTCGTTGTAATCTCATCTTAACTGGCATCTTAAATAGAAATTTAAATGCGTGAAACAATAGGGATTTCCAATAAAAATTAAGATTGCAAAGTTAGCAATCCACTTGAATTTTCCAAAAATAGAATAAAATGCTTTGTTAACGCCGGCCAAAGCCCATCTTTCCACCCATTGGCATTTTATTCATCATCTTCATCATTTCTTTCATCTGATCAAACTGCTTCATAAATGCATTCACTTCCGTGATTTCTTTACCGCTGCCTTTAGCAATGCGGGTTCTTCTTTGCTGATCTATAATATCAGGATTCGCTCTTTCAAACGGTGTCATTGAATTGATCATAGCTTCGATGCCTTTGAATGAATCGTCGCTGATATCTATATCTTTAACAGCTTTGCTTACACCCGGTATCATGCCCATCAGATCTTTCAGGTTACCCATTTTTTTTATCTGTTCCAGCTGCTGCTTAAAATCTTCAAAATCAAACTGGTTTTTTCGGATCTTTTTTTCCAGCTTACGGGCCTTTTCTTCATCATACTGTTCCTGGGCTTTTTCAACGAGGGTGGTAATATCACCCATACCAAGGATCCTCTGAGCCATTCTTTCGGGATAGAACACATCCAGCGTTTCCATTTTTTCACCACTGCTCACAAACTTGATTGGTTTGTTAACCGTGTATTGAATGGAAAGCGCAGCGCCGCCGCGGGTATCACCATCCAGTTTGGTAAGTACAACGCCACTGAAATCTAGCCTGTCATTAAAAGTCTTTGCTGTATTTACCGCATCCTGACCAGTCATGGAATCTACCACAAAAAGAATTTCCTGGGGAGAGACGGCGGCTTTAATATTGGCAACCTCCGTCATCATCGCTTCATCAATGGCAAGCCGGCCGGCTGTATCTATAATAACAACATTCTTGTTTTTACTTCTTGCTTCCCTGATTGCATTTTGCGCAATCAGCACTGCATCTTTGGTATCGGGCTCACTGTATACCTCTACATTGATCTGACCGCCCAGCACTTTTAACTGGTCAATAGCTGCCGGCCTGTAAATATCCGCTGCTACCAGCAAAGGAGACAATCCTTTTCTGGTTTTAAGATAATTAGCCAGTTTGCCGCTGAAGGTGGTTTTACCGCTACCCTGCAAGCCTGCTATTAATACCACCGCCGGGTTGCCTTTTACATTGAATTCACTCTCAGTGCCGCCCATCAGTTCCATCAATTCATCTTTCACCAGCTTTACCATCAATTGTCCCGGGCTGATAGCGTTGATTACTTTTTCACCTAAGGCTTTATCCTTTACCTTATCCGTAAACTCTTTTGCAATTTTGTAATTAACATCCGCGTCTACAAGCGCCCGCCTGATTTCTTTAACAGTAGACACGATATTTAATTCTGTTAGCCTCCCCTGACCTTTTAATTGCTTAAAGGCCGTTTCTAACCTGTCACTTAAACTTTCAAACATAAAACACTGATTTATCTAAACCTTGGAAAATGAAAAGTGAATATAACATAGAAGTCATATTCACTTTAGTTTATAATGCGAATTTAGTATTATTTCTTAACCAAGGGTATCACCCGGTAATAATATTCATTTCTCAATTTTAAAAATACTTAATGCCCTGCTGGTATTTCCCCTGCTCCGCGATTAAACCCCCAGATAAGGCCGTAGCATCACGCTTCTGGATGTGGTTCTTAATTTGGTAATGGCTTTATCTTTAATTTGCCGGACCCTTTCACGGGTAAGGTTAAAACGGTGCCCTATATCTTCCAGGCTCATAGGATGATCTACTCCGATTCCAAAAAAATAACAAATTACCTCTTTCTGCCTTTCCGTTAATGCTGTTAAAGACCTGCCGATCTCTGTTTTCAGAGATTCAACATGCTCGATATTTTTTTCTGTTCTTTCAGCATTCGAATTTTCTATAACATCCATAAGCGTACCTTCTTCACCTTCAGACAAAGGGGTGTCTATACTTACATGACGCCCACCAAGGCCCAGGGTTGCTGAAATTTCATCAGTATCCAGTTCCAATATATATGCCAGCTCTTCAGGTGAAGGTTCTCTTTCAAATTCCTGCTCCAGTTGCGAATAGGCTTTCTGAATACGATTGGTTAAACCTACTTTATTAAGAGGCAGGCGCACGATCCGTGATTGTTCAGCAAGGGCCTGTAAAATACTCTGGCGGATCCACCATACAGCGTAAGAAATAAATTTAAATCCGCGCGTTTCATCAAAGCGCTGCGCTGATTTTATCAAACCAAGGTTACCTTCGTTAATAAGGTCGGGCAGTGAAAGTCCCTGGTTTTGATATTGTTTGGCAACAGAAACTACAAACCGGAGGTTTGCTTTAGTAAGCTTGTCCAAAGCCCTTTGATCACCCTGCCTGATAAGCATAGCGAGCTTAACTTCTTCTTCCGGGCTAATCAATTCAACTTTTCCAATTTCCTGTAAATATTTTTCGAGACTTTGAGATTCACGATTAGTGATAGATTTGGTGATCTTGAGCTGACGCATACTCATGAATGGCGGTTTTAGGTATTATAAGGGTTAAACGAACGGTTAATAATCAGAGCTTAAATACAACGCAGAATAAAGGATTTTCTTACTTATGTTTAAGATAAACCTTTAAAGTAAGAGGAGCAATATAACAATACTAACAGGTAAATCCAAAAATAATTAGCGTAAACAACTGCATAGCAGTTAAATTAAAGTTTTTTGTTTAATATCCTATTTAATAAACATTAACAATTAATATATAATTAAAATTTTGCAGGATGAAATATTTTTCTATTATTGCAGTTATTGGAAACAATTTAGAACTATTGCACCTTAGATGAGCAAAAAACAACTTTTCACTTTAGAATATCCAGTAAGATGTTCTCCTTCAATTTTATACGAATTCCTTAGTACTCCTGCTGGGTTACAGGAATGGTTTGCAGAAAAGGTAGACGAAAGAGACAGCGTATTCAGTTTCTCCTGGGATGGCAGTACAGATAAAGCAGAGGTTTTAGAAAGCATTGATGATAAATCCATTCGCTTTCATTGGCTGCATGCCCCCAAAGAAGAATTTTTTGAATTTAGTATCGAAAAATCCGAGGTTACAAATCAAACCATTTTAATGGTAAAAGATTTTGCCGAGAAGAAAGAAATAAAAGACCAAAGCCAGTTATGGAATTCTCAATTAAAAGACCTCTTTCACCGTATTGGCAGTTAGGGCTTTATTAAATCCAGGAGATGCATGAATAATTCAAACAATCTCTTTTCCATATTTACCCAGGGACCGATTGCTACTTTTGAAGCTAACTTAAGAAAGCCTGCGGCAGGCAATCTCTGTAAAATTTCTTCCTGCGAAAGGTATTGCAGCTTTATATAATCGGTATCTGAAATATTGTGGCTCCACTCATTTCCTGAAAACGAAACATAAAATTCGTTCTTAACAAGCTGGTCTGAATGAACAATCATTTTTTGTAAAACAACTTCCTTCCAGGCGCCTTTTACATGTAGCGTGATGCTACAATAATTCCCCCACCAGAAAAGTGTGCGTATAGCCAGTATTTCTTCTTTGCCAAAGATCCGCGGGTAATCAAGTATTACATACGGAAGTGCCAGGTATTTTTCGCCCCGGGAGATCTTTGGGCTGCCGGCAGTAATATTTTTATCATGCATTACCTGGTATTCCGCAATTTTCTGCTGCATTTCAACAACAAGGTTTCCAAACCCCAGGCTTATTTTTTCAATGATATTGTTTTTTGTTAAAATCCAATCACTGTTCTGCATCAATAGCAATTCCTCTTCCGAAAGCTGTATTTTTGTTTCTTCCATTTTTTTAATTACCGGCTTACCAGGTTTGAATGAAAAAATTAGATACCCTCATATTAAAAGCTTTTACAGGACCCTTTATTGCCACTTTCTTTATTACTTTATTTGTATTAACGCTGCAGTTTTTCTGGCTGTATATTGATGACCTGGTAGGCAAAGGACTGGACGTAATAACCATTTTAAAGCTTACGAGTTATGTATCAGCTTATAACATACCACTGGCTTTACCACTGGCTATACTGATATCATCTATTATGACTTTTGGCAATTTAGGCGAAACTTTTGAACTGGTTGCTATTAAATCTGCCGGAATTCCGTTGATAAGGTTCATGCGCCCGCTTTTTTTCACCACCCTTATACTGTGCGGTGCGGCCTTTTTGTTTAACAATTATATCATTCCGGTGGCAACACTTAAAATGAACACCCTGAAATATGATATCATAATGTCTAAGCCGGCATTTGATATTAAAGAAGGGGTATTTTATGATAAGATCGAGGGATTTGTTATTAAAATCGGTAAAAAAGAAAAAGACGGTACCACTATTAGAAACATAATTATTTATGAGAAGAATTACAATTTACAGGATAATATTATAGTAGCCAGGAGTGGTGAAATGAAAGTAAACAAGTCGAACTTACTGGAATTTAACCTGAAAGACGGATGGCGGTATGAATAACGGGGCGAACATTTAACTACCAATACTGATTATATCCGCCTTGGGTTTAAAGAATATAATAAAGTTTTTGACCTCAGCTCCTTTAAATTGAACAAAACGGATGACAGTGTTTTTAGAGACAATTACCAGATGCTCAGCATCCGTCAGCTGGATAAATCAATTGATTCACTCAAAAGGTATAATGCTTCTTTCAAAAAAAAGATCGTTCCCCAGATCACTCCTTATTTATTCTTTACACGTTATCTTGATACAGGCTGGATATCAGTAAAGCCGGCAGGGAAGCAATCCATAAAGTCAATAAAAGAACTTATTCCTGATAGCCAGCGATCTTATATTTTAGACCGTACCATTTCGCAGATCGGAAGTATCAAATCAAGTCTTGATGTTACCAATATTGAGTACGAGGCCAAACAGAAGGAATTACTGCTTCATCTTATTGAATGGCATCGTAAGCTCACCATGTCAATAGCCTGCCTGGTGCTCTTCCTGATAGGAGCTCCGCTTGGTTCCATTATAAGGAAAGGCGGGTTAGGCACACCTCTTGTATTTGCGGTAGCCTTTTTTGTGGTATTTTTCCTTCTGAATAATTTCGGGTTAAAGCTGGTAAAAACAGGAGTAGTGAATCCGATTCCGGGAATGTGGCTTGCAACAATTGTTTTGTCACCTGTCGGATTTTTTCTTACTTATAAAGCTATGCGTGATTCTCAATTGTTTAACCAGGAGTATTACTTCAGAACAATTAAAAAACTGGCACCGTATTTTGAAAAATTATTCAGGAAAAAAACAAGCGAAGTTCCTTCAGCCACAGTTTGATTTCATTTTTTTCTGAGCCGCTAACTTAAAGGTTTTTATTTTTATAATTACTAAAAAAATCATTATAACTTGGTAAGTCAACGGCATTATTAAACTTATTTTTGTTTCTTCCATTCATTATAAAAGCTACACCACATGCCTCATACAGAGATCTGGAAAGAATATCAGTCAGAAAACAAAGAACGTTTTTTAAGTGAGTTGCTGGAGTTATTACGCATACCAAGCGTAAGCGCTAAAAATGAATACAGGGATGATATGAAAAAGTGTGCCGAAGTGGTTAAACAGCGTTTACTGGAAGCCGGTGTTGACAGCGCCGAAATACATCTTACAGATGGTCATCCTGTTATTTACGGTGAAAAAATAATTGATGCCGGCAAACCGACCGTTCTTGTTTACGGGCATTACGATGTACAGCCTGCCGAACCGCTTGAGTTATGGAACAGTGGTCCTTTTGATCCTGTTATTAAAGAAGGTAAAATTTTTGCCAGGGGAGCCTGCGATGATAAAGGGCAGGTGTATATGCATATAAAAGCCCTGGAAACTATGGTTAAAACAAATTCTCTCAGCAATAACATAAAATTTATTATTGAAGGTGAAGAAGAAATAGGTTCACCCAACCTGGCTAAATTTGTAAGTACGCATAAGGATCTTTTAAAAGCGGATGTTGTTTTGATCAGCGATACTTCTATGATCAGTATGAACAATCCGTCCATTGATATCGGCGTGCGGGGATTGTCTTATATTGAAGTGGAAGTTACCGGACCCAACCGCGACTTACATAGCGGTGTTTACGGCGGGGCTGTTGCCAATCCTATCACTATCCTTGCAAAGATGATCGCATCCTGTCATGACGAGGGTAATCATATAACAATTCCGGGATTTTATGATGATGTTGTAGCGGCTACTGCAGATGAAAGAAGCCTGATGGCGCAAGCTCCTTACGATGAAGAAGCTTATAAATCAGACCTTGGGGTGAAGGAACTTTGGGGTGAAAACGGATACTCTACCAATGAAAGAACAGGAATAAGACCTACACTGGAGATAAACGGTATATGGGGCGGATACCAGGGAGAAGGTGCCAAAACAGTGCTGCCATCAAAGGCTTACGCTAAAATTTCGGCCAGGCTTGTACCAAAGCAATCTTCTGAAATCATCACACAAAAGCTGCTGGACTATTTCAGGAACATGGCGCCGCCCGGCGTTACTGTTAAAGCTCAGGTGCATCATGGCGGTGAGCCTTACATGACGCCAATTGATTCCATAGCCTACAAAGCGGCAGCCAAAGCCATAGAAACCACTTTTTCTAAAAAGCCTATCCCTGTCAGGGGAGGTGGAAGTATTCCCATCTGTGCATTGTTTGAAAAAGAACTGGATATAAAAATCGTTTTCCTCGGCTTTGGTCTTGACAGCGACAACCTTCACTCGCCCAACGAGAAATTTGATATTTT
>CAXSIE010000180.1:0-6472 GCA_964237295.1 uncultured Flavihumibacter sp.
ACCCCATGTTTAAGCTTTCAATATGTTTAGATCCATTAATCATTTAGTTTTTTTGTTGCTAACAATGCTGATTATTTCCTGTCAGAAGGAAGTAAATGTAGAATTAGGAACACAAGGAATACCAGGTATAAGCGGAACATTAAAAATGAAGATTAATGGTTCTCAATGGACAGCAAGCAGGGGAGCCGGCGCCAGTATCATTGCCGGATATACAGATATTAATGGAATAAGCGCTGATGGAAAATCGTTGTCCATCACATTAAATGATACTGTTCCCGGTACGTATGTGTTAGATCAGATAAGCTTTAATGTTGCAGCTTTATCAGATAGTGTTGATCTTGGAGGGTTAGCTTATACTTCAAACGAAGGCATTGACACCACAAAGGCAGGAGGTATGGTGATTGTTACAGCCATTGACAAAATAAATAAAACCATTTCGGGTACGTTCCATTTTAAAGCATACCGTGAATTTGATAGCAAACAAAAACAGGTTACCGAAGGTGTTTTTGATAAATTGCCTTATGTTTCAACATTGCCACCAGCCAGCCTTACAGATACGCTGCATGTAAAAGTTGATAACGTTGATTGGACGGCAAAGAGCATTACCGGGACGCTATCCGGCACGGATATCTTTATTACCGGTTCCGAATTGGATGTTTCGAAGTTATTAGTGTTATCCATACCTTCAAATACAACTCCGGGAACTTATAACCTGGATGCGCTTACCGGAACTTATATAGGTATATACAGTCCGGTATCAACCAGCATCATGACTTCGTCATCCGGTAAGATTACGGTTCTTGAGCATAACATTACTACAAAAAGGATCAGGGGAAATTTTAATTTCATAGCTATCGACAGGGCTACAAACAAATCTTCACAATTAACAGCCGGCTATTTTTCTTTGGTATACCAGTAACCAGTAAATTTATTAAATCTGTTGGATTAAGAATGGTTTTACCATACCTTTGCCCTCCCTTTCACGACACAGTAGGTATGGTGGCCTGTTGTGCAGTTAAGTTTAACGTATTCAAACGGAGATTATAATTGAAATTGGTAGTATTTAAAATTTAAAAAAATGAAACGTACATTTCAACCACATACACGTCGGCGCAAATCGGTTCATGGATTTCGTAAACGTATGCAAAGTGCTAATGGCCGGAAAGTGCTTGCAAGCCGCCGCGCCAAAGGAAGGAGAAAATTAACAGTATCCAGTGAGTCGTCTTTAAAATAATAGATTTAAAACATTGCATTATAGCTAATAGCTCCGTTCGCGGGGCTGTTTTTGTTTGATGAATAATCACCATTTTATTAAAGAAGTTTATATAAAAAAAGCATTTACATTAGGTAAAACAGAACGGTTGAAAAGCCGCAAACTTATTGAAGAGGTTTTCAGTAGCAGGCAGTCTTTTAATATCTTTCCTTTCCGGGTATTTTACCTGTTCATTAATGTATCTGCAATTCCGCTACAGGCTGGTTTTGGTGTTTCTACAAAAATTTTTAAAAAAGCCGTAGACAGAAATCGTGTAAAACGACTTATGCGTGAAGCTTACCGGTTGCAAAAAAATACCTTACAGGAATTGCTGGCTGAAAAGAATCTTAACCTGATCATCTTCATTATTTACAGTGGGAAGGAACTTCCTGACTTAGCGCTTGTAACAGAAAAGATAATGATATCTTTACAGCGATTAATAAATATGGTGAATGATAAGCCTGCTTCAAATAATTAGCCTTCCCTTTATAGCCCTGATCAGGTTATACCAATTAATAATTTCGCCCTGGCTTGGCCCAAGCTGCCGTTATACGCCTACCTGCTCTCAATATGGAATAGAAGCACTTAAAAAATATGGATTGATAAAAGGAGGGTGGCTTACACTCAAAAGAATTGTAAGTTGTAACCCCTGGGGTGGCCATGGACATGATCCGGTGCCCTGATAATTGTTAATTATTAATCATTAACAATTATTTCTTTCTTTCCTTTACCAGGTGGTCTACCGCTTCTCTTTGTTGTTTGTTGGTATATAACTTATATATTTCAGGCATCTTTCCTGAATTGCCTGCATCAACGGATCCCGGAATACCGTTATAGGGGCCAACAATTCTTGATTCCATATTTTCACTTAGTTTTTTAAGTGTTAAGGGTAAAATAAAGTAAGTTTTACTCTCATCACTGGCATTTTGGCCCAGTATCAATTTTTGAGTACTATCAATAATGTGATCTACATCTTCTCCTGTTAAATTAGAAGTTCTGGCACCGCTGCCATATTTCACCATTCCTCCCACCAGGGTATCAGGTTTGAGATTCAATAAATAATGTCCCGGCTTATTAACCTCGAAAGTTTTATTACCACCTGCACTTTGAACCGTTAAAGTTTCATTGTCTCCACCTGAAAAAATAATTTCTTTTTCATTATGTGTGGTACCTGCCTCCAATTTAATATTTTTCTGATCTTTTTCATCTATACTGATTTTACCGGTAGCCATAATCAGAACTTTCTTACCCGATCCTGAGCATGATGTTAAAACTGCCGTGATCCATATAAATAGTGCAACGTTGAATAATTTCATAAAAATATTTTAGGTGTTGGTGATGATGCGGTAAGGTAATATTTCTTTAGCTTTTAAAAGAAATCCCGGTGCCTTAAGTACCGGGATTGCAGTAAAATATTTGTACAATTTATTATAAAGCATCTTCATAACGTTTGCCTGCCACATCCCAATTCACCACATTCCAAAATGCTGTGAGATAATCAGCACGGCGATTTTGATATTTAAGATAATAGGAATGTTCCCATACATCTATACCTAAAATAGGTGTTCCCTTTACTTCTGCAACATCCATGAGTGGATTGTCCTGGTTTGGAGTGGAACTGATTACCAGCTTGCCATCCTGTTCAATTAGCCATGCCCAGCCACTTCCAAAACGCGTCATAGCAGCAGCGGCCATTTTTTCTTTTAACTGATCAAATGATCCGAACTCAGCTTCAATAGAAGCTGCCAGCTTACCGTTCGGACTACCTGTACCATTCGGAGTTAATGATTCCCATAGGAAAGTATGATTCCAATGCCCTCCCCCGTTATTTCTTACTGCAGGACTGATCTTACCTGCTTCTGCTACAAGCTGCTCTAAAGTTTTGCTTTCATTTTCTGATCCAGTAATGGCTTTATTTAAATTATCAACATATGCCTGGTGGTGTTTATCATGATGAATCTGCATAGTAGCCGTATCAATATGAGGTTCTAATGCTTCCGGTGCATATGGTAATGCAGGTAGTGTAAATGCCATAGATATTAGTTTTTTGTTTTTTTAATAACTGATTAAGGATAACAAATTTACAATGTTAAAGTTAAAAAAGTCATCAGGTTAAGATTAATTGAAAATAAATTGCAATAAATAAATCTTTCAATCTTTGCTGTTTCAATATGCAAGCAAGTGCTTGAATAATAATTGAATTTAATCTTTGCCAAAGTACACTCACTATAATGGTGATTTGAATTATTTATCTTCTCGCTCTGAAAAAATCCTGCATCAGCCGGGTGCATTCATCTTTTAATATTCCTGTGAGTAAGGTGGTTTTAACATGAAATGGACAGTTAGTGCTTGTTGTTTTACGATAGCCGTTTTTTTCATCTGAAGCACCGTAAACAATAGTTCCGATCTTACTCCAGTAAAGGGCTCCTGCACACATCAGGCATGGTTCTATTGTAATGTATATACGCGCAGCGGGCAGGTATTTACTTCCTAAATAATTAAACGCTGTCGTTAGAGCCATAATCTCCGCATGTGCAGTACTATCGGTCAATTGTTCTACCTGATTATATGCCCGGGCTATTATTTTATCATTCATAACAATAATTGCCCCAACAGGAACCTCTCCCTGTTCAAAAGCGCTTAATGCTTCTTTCAGCGCTTGCTGCATAAAAAATTCGTGAGACATGATGCGTTGAAATTACGAAGAATCAGGAAGGTATGGTATTAGTAAACTTCTTCGCGCTTTTGAACAGCTACTTGTACTTATGCTGAAAACAGACAGCTATTTCTTATCTTGTAGTATGTGACTAAAATGCAAGGTAAAGTATGATATTTGAAGTGTTGATTAATAAATGAGTAGTCGTATGACAGTTAAACAAACTATTTTAAAATTTATATATCCGCTGATCAGCAGGTTATCAGGTATAAAAAATAAAGATTCCGATAAATACATTAACACCCATCATGCAAGCGCAATTGTTTCTTTTTATTCTTTACATGCAACCCTGGCAAACAAATCGACATTTGACTTTACTACGTTAAAAGGAAAAAAAGTGATGCTTGTTAACCTGGCTTCCAATTGTGGATTTACAGCACAATATGAGGAACTGGAAAAATTGAGTCAGCTGTATAAATCTGCTGTAGTAGTATTAGGCTTTCCTGCCAATGATTTTAAAGGCCAGGAGCCTGGAAGTGATGAAGAAATAGAAAATTTCTGCAGGGTAAATTATGGCGTATCATTCCCCGTATTTACAAAGGCATCGGTAATCAAACCTGCACAACAGGAAGTGTTTGACTGGCTTACCAGTAAAGATAAAAATGGATGGAACGACCTTCAGCCCTCGTGGAATTTTTGCAAATATCTTGTAAACGAAGATGGATCACTGCTGGCCACTTTTAAATCTCATATATCTCCCTTAGATGCAGCGGTGTTAAAGATGATTGAAGAGCCGGCTTCTTATGGTAATGAGCAGCATGCGGTTACTAAAGTGAACCAACTTCCACCATGCTAAACGGCGCATTTTTCATGATAGTTAATTAATATAATGGCCGTTTTTTCAAATTCAAATCCTGCGTAATGCGTGCTTACGGCATCCAGTACTTCATTGATTTCATCCTTTGTATTAAGCGTAACCAGTTTATTCCGGTATTCTTTGATGTTGGGAAGTCCTTTTAAATAGTTGGCGTAATGCCTGCGCATTTCGTGGATGCCCGTAATAGGTCCCTTCCAGTCAACAGATTGGTGAAGATGTTTTTTGCAGACCTGGATTCTTTCTTCCAGCGAAGGGGCTGGCAAACGATCACCTGTTTGCAGGTAATGTTTGATTTCTTTAAATATCCAGGGGTAACCTATGGCAGCACGTCCGATCATGATGCCGTCAACACCATAACGGTTTTTATAAAGCAATGCTTTTTCAGGGGAGTCAATATCGCCGTTACCAAAAATCGGAATATGAATGCGGGGGTTGTTCTTTACTTTCTCAATCAGTGTCCAGTCTGCTTCCCCTTTATACATTTGTGTGGGGGTACGGCCATGAATACTTAATGCAGCAATGCCAATATCCTGTAACCGTTCTGCTACTTCTTCTATATTTTTGGTTTGATCGTCCCAGCCGAGCCTTGTTTTTACAGTAACAGGAAGGCGGGTGCTTTTGATTACCGCTTCCGTTAAGCGAATCATTAAAGGAATATCTTTAAGAACTCCGGCTCCGGCTCCACGGCAGGCAACTTTTTTTACAGGACAACCAAAATTTATATCCAGCAGATCAGGGTTGGTAATGTCTACAATTTTTGCAGCAAGGGAAAGGCTTTCTTCATCTCCCCCAAAGATCTGGATCCCGACCGGGCGCTCGCTATCAAAAATATCTAATTTCTGGCGGCTTTTGATAGCATTACGAATCAGGCCTTCTGATGAAATGAATTCTGTGTACATAAGGTCGGCTCCATTGTCTTTGCAAACGGAGCGAAAAGGAGGGTCGCTGACATCTTCCATTGGAGCCAGTAGCAATGGAAATTCAGGAAGTTGTATATTGCCAATCTTTATCAAGCCGCAAATTTACATACTTATTCAAATAAAGTTACAAGTTGTTGTATGAACAGTTACCTGAAGTATAAGCCGGGATGGATGCAAATGCTCGTTTTTGGAAGTTTAGTAGTAGGACTTTTTTGTGCAGTATTATTTATTGTTGGGATTATACCCTATTTCTTTAATATATCCATAGCTGAATTTGCTTCTATGGATCTTTCAAAACCAGCAGTTTTTTCAGCTATAATAGCTTCCCAGGTAATAGGTACCATCATATTATTTTTTATGCCCGGAATAATATTCGCTTATCTATCCGATCCAAAGCCACTTGCTTATATTGGTTTCAAAAGCCCTGTTCCGAAAAGTTTTTACCTTATTGCCGTTGTTATTATTATTGCCGCATTTCCTATGGTTGAATGGTTAAGCGAAATGAATCATACCATGCACCTGCCAAAAAACATGCAGGGACTAGAAAAAATAATAAGGGATTCGGAAGAACAGATCAATGACCGGATAGGTGCGTTCCTTAAAATGAAATCTCCTGTTGACCTTATGAAGATGCTTGTTTTTCTTGCATTATTACCGGCAATTGCAGAGGAGGTTTTTTTCAGAGGGGTTTTACAAAGAATCATCATTCTATTAACCAAGAGCCCCTGGGTTGGGATTGTTATTACCGGAATCATCTTTTCAGCTTT
>CAXSIE010000180.1:6482-9681 GCA_964237295.1 uncultured Flavihumibacter sp.
TCAGCTTTACACGGGCAATACCTTGGTTTCTTTCCGAGATTGGTTTTAGGAATAGTGCTCGGCGCTTTGTACTGGTATAGCGGAAGCTTGTGGCCAGGTATCCTTGGGCATTTCATTAATAATGCGGCACAGATTGTTTTGGTGTACTATAATCCTCAGATAGAAGGGAAAAATGCAAACTTTCCTGTTTTGCTCATTACAGCAAGTACATTTTTAGTAGTTGCGCTTACCTGGTGGATGGTCAGGATCTCTCATACGAGGTTTGCAGAAGTGTATGATACGGATGATTTTCACATCGGTCCACGTGATCAATATATTGCCTAATCATAAATAATGTTGAATGGCTTTTAATATCCAGACACTTAAAACAAGGGCGCTTACTTCAGCCGTTTTTGTAATTGTAATGATGGTGGGATTATTGTGGAGTAACTGGAGCTTTTTTCTACTATTTACAATTATCCATTTTGGATGCTGGCTGGAATATCAGAAACTACTAGGACTGATTGATAAAAACTACACCCAGGTTACTGATTTTCACAGGTATGGTGTAATACTGGCAGGTTGGTGTTTAATGCTGTATTTTACAAACGACTCCTATAATTTTGGAAGATTACCGTTACATTCAATAGGCTGGTGGCTTGGATTGATATTTATCTTTTTGCTACCGGTTATAGAATTGCTATTCTCCAAAGAGGTTATCCTGAAGAATATTGGTTATTCCATTATAGGATTGATTTATATTTCACTTAGCTGGGCGCTGATGACAGCCTTGAGAAATCCTGCTCTTTTATTGAATGCTGCGCCGGGAAGCACTTCCGGGCCATGGCTTATTCCGGTTCTTAGTATTCTTAGCATCTGGACTAACGACACCATGGCTTACCTGGTTGGTTCGTGGATTGGCAAAACACCTTTTTCAAAAATATCACCCAAAAAAACATGGGAAGGAACCATCGGCGGCGCATTGCTTTGCGTTATACTGATTACGGTAGTTTTTCAACAAATATTTCCCTGGAAGCATCTTTTGGTAATATCATCCATTGCAGCTGTGATAGGAACGCTGGGAGATCTGTTGGAAAGCAAGCTTAAACGAATGGCTAATGTAAAAGACAGCGGCCATATTATGCCCGGGCATGGTGGCTTCCTGGATCGTTTCGATTCCCTGATGGTTGCCACACCGTTTATCTGGCTGTATGTGCGCTTTTTTATTACCCTGTAACCAAGCGCTGTAACAGCACGCTATACTTAACTTTAATACATTCTTGTATGAACCCTGACAAACTACTTTTTCTTAAAAACGATTTTTTATTGTTGTTACAGTCACTTGAAGCTGATGCAAAAGGGCAGTGGGGACTGATGAATGGCCAGCAAATGGTAGAGCATTTTGTTGATGTTGTAAAAAATGCCAGCGGAAAATTACAACTTCCCTTAATTAGTAATGACGTTGAACAGGAAAAGATGAAAGCTTTTCTTTTTAGTGAAAAACCGTTTGCACAAAATGTCAGAAACCCATATATGAGTGAACAGCCGAGACCTGTAAGGCAGCCAAACATTCAGGCCGCTATCGGGAAATTAAAAGAAGAACTGGTTTACTTTTTTGAGGCTTTTGAGAATGACGCGTCACTAACGTCCATCAATCCTTTTTTTGGCGAGCTCGATTATAGCGGTAATGTGCAATTGCTTTATAAACACGCGCTGCATCATTTGAACCAATTCGGATTAATAAAGCAATAACAAGTTTATAATTAAGAGATGCATTAACACTTACTAACTTTGAAAAGAATCATCTGGCCCGAAGTTCAATATTCAATGCCTAATCAATAAAACAGCAACATGATACATGAAATAAGTGATGGCTATGTTAAGGTAGAAACACATACCGGCGTTACAACCATTGAATTCTTTCATCCTCAAAGTAATTCATTGCCTTGGAAAATATTAAGCGACCTGGAACAGGAAATTCATTCGGCAGGAAATGACGATAAATCAAAAGTAGTGGTACTTAGATCCGGGGGCGACAATGCTTTTTGTGCAGGAGCCGATTTTAATGAACTTCTAGCTGTTAAAAACAGCAAGGAGGGTGAAGCATTTTTTCGGGGGTTTGCCAACGTTATCAATGCGATGAGAAAGTGCCCTAAATTTATTATCGGCCGTATTCAGGGAAATTGCGTGGGAGGAGGAGTTGGCCTTGCCGCTTCCGCCGATTACTGCATAGCTCTGGAAAATGTTCAGGTTAAGCTTAGCGAGCTTTCTATTGGTTTTGGGCCATTTGTAGTAGGTCCGGCTATTGAAAGAAAGATTGGTAATACTGCATTCAGTCAGCTTGCCATTGATGCAACCATGTGGCGGAATGCCGACTGGGCTAAACGAAAAGGATTGTTCGCTGAAGTACATACGGGTATTGAGGGTATGGATGAATCAATTGAACGATTGTCAAACAGCCTCGTTCATTCTAACCCTGAAGCAATAAGGGAAACAAAAAAAATGCTATGGAAAGGTACCGATCACTGGGATGAATTGCTAAAGGAACGGGCTGCGATCAGCGGCAAACTGGTAGTTTCAGAATTTACGCGCAATGCCATTACAGCGTTTAAAAACAGAACCAGAAAAAATAAAGATGCATAGTATCATTGATGATTATAAAACTTGATGACAGCAACTTTTACAACCTATGCAATTTGCTTGGAGGATATGATCCGGCATTAAGGTCTGTCATTGATCAATATGGGTATCCTCCGTTCTGGAGTCGCAAACCGGGTTTTGAAACACTCATCCATATAATACTTGAACAGCAGGTTTCACTCGCTTCAGCAAAAGCCGCATTGATTAAATTACAGTTGCGGTTGGGAACTGTTACTCCGGCAAAGCTATTGGCTTTGTCTGATGAAGCATTAAAAGCATGCTACTTCAGCCGGCAGAAAATAACTTATGCCAGGCATCTTGCAAATGTCATCATCTCAAAACAACTAAGTTTAAAGAAATTGGAAACGCTGCCTGATGATGAGGTTAAGTTGTTATTAACAGTACTGCCGGGGATAGGCAACTGGACAGCAGACATATACCTTATGATGGCGCTGCACCGTGCCGATTGCTTTCCGTTAGGTGATATTGCTTTAATAAATAGTTTGAAGCAAATAAAAAATCTGCAAAAAGAAATCCCCAGGGAACAGTTGAGCCTTATTGCTGATACCTGGAAACCATA
>CAXSIE010000181.1:0-4218 GCA_964237295.1 uncultured Flavihumibacter sp.
CTGTTCCAAAAAATCACTGCTGCTTATTCAGGCATTGATTTTAATAACAAGATCGTTGAAAACGATTCCGTTAACCCGCTCGATCTGGTGAATATTTATAATGGAGGAGGCGTTGGCATCGGAGATTTCAACAACGATGGACTGCAGGATATCTACTTTACCGGTAACATGGTGCCCAACAGATTATACCTTAATAAGGGTGATTTTAAATTTGAGGATGTTACGCATAAAGCCGGTGTAGGCGGAGCAGGAAGGTGGGCAAGAGGCGTAACTGTCGTTGATATCAACAATGATGGCATGATGGATATTTACGTCTGTAATACCATCTCCCCCGATCCTGCTAAACGTACCAATATTTTGTACATTAACCAGGGTACTGATAAAGATGGTATTCCCCGTTTTAAAGATATGGCAGCCGGGTATGGATTAAACATCAATGTTCAGTCTACCATGGCTAATTTTTTTGATTATGATAACGATGGTGATCTGGACATGTATCTTACCGTTAACAGCGCCTCTTCCGGTAATCAAAATAAATTCGGTAAAACCATCAATAATGATTCACAAAGTAGTAAGGGAAGATTGTATCGTAATGACTGGAACGCGCAACTTCATCATCCTGTGTTCCGGGATGTTTCCGAACAGGCAGGTATCACTTTAGCCGGATTCGGTCATGGGGCTACCATTGCGGATATCAACCAGGATGGCTGGAAAGATATTTATGTAAGCAATGATTTTCTGTCTGATAACCTTCTTTATGTCAACAACCATGATGGAACGTTTACCAATCATTCCAAAGATTATTTTAAGCACACTTCTTACAATGCGATGGGGCAGGATATCATAGACATCAATAACGATGGTTTGCCGGATGTAATAGAACTGGATATGAATCCTAAAGATAATTACCGTAAGAAGATGATGCTGGGATCCAACAATTACAATACGTATCAGAATTTTGATACTTACGGTAACCAATATCAATACGTACGCAATACGCTTCAATTGAACCAGGGACCTGCACTGCTTGAAAATGACTCTGTTGGGCCGCCCGTGTTCAGTGAAATCGGTTTTATGAGTGGCATGTCTCAAACGGATTGGAGCTGGACGCCGCTGATCGTTGACTTTGATAACGACGGCTGGAGAGATTTGATTGTTACCAATGGTTTTCCCAGGGATGTTACAGACCATGATTTTATTGCATACAGAGAGAAAACCGTTGCCGGTGAACCATCCCTGCAACTGCTTGATAAAATACCCGAAGTTAAACTGGCAAACTATGGATTTAAGAACAAAGACGGCACCAGCTTTACCGATGTTACGGATACCTGGGGAGTAACCACTCCCGGGTTTTCAAACGGTGCGGCTTATGCTGATTTTGACAACGATGGCGATATGGACATGGTGATCAATAATATTAATAGTGAAGCATTTTTATATAAAAATTCGCTCCGCGAAAAAGAAGACAGCACATCACATTACTTACAAATTAAACTAGCAGGAAACAGTCAGAATATAAATGGTATCGGAGCCTTTATCAATATCTATTACAATGGCAAAAAACAGGCATTCGAAAATACTCCGTACCGTGGCTACCTCTCTACTGATCAAAACATAGCTCATTTTGGTTTAGGCGGCACTACCCTTATTGATTCGGTGGTGGTAAGATGGCCGGGAGATAAAAAACAAACTATCACAAATGTTCACGCAGATCAGTTACTTAAGTTGAATATGAAAGATGCTACAGAAACTTATTCTTGGCTTCCTTCCACATTAACGGTCAGGCCATTATTTAAAGAGATAACAAAAGCAACCGGGGTTAATTACATATATAGAGACCGCGACTTTATCGATTTTAATATCCAGACAACGCTGCCGCATAAATTTTCAGATTACTGTCCGGCACTGGCAGCCGGTGATATAGATGGCAACGGGCTGGATGATATGGTTATTGGCGGAAATGCTGCCGGTCTTCCAAAGGTATTCCTTCAGCAGCAGGATGGAAAATTTATACAAAAAGAATTGCTTGCAAATGATTCCGTTAAAGAGATATATAAAGATGAAGGTCTGCTTCTTTTTGATGCTAACGGCGATGGCAGCCCGGATTTGTATATTGTAAGCGGAGGTTATAAATACGAATACAACAGTGCTAATTACCAGGACAGGCTGTATATCAACGATGGCAAAGGAAATTTTACCAGGAACGAAACCGCCTTGCCTGTAAATCATACCAGCAAGCTTTGTGTAAAAGCAATGGATTTTAATAATGACGGCAAACAGGATTTGTTTGTATCAGGCCGGGTAGCTCCCTGGAACTACCCGAAACCGGTTAGCAGTTTCCTTTTCAGGAACGATTCAAAAAATGGAAAAGTTATATTCACGGATGTAACAGCGGAAGTAGCTCCCGATCTGCAAAATATAGGTATGGTGTGCGATGCATTGTTTACTGATTTCGATAATGACAACCGGTTTGATCTTGTACTTGCGGGTGAATGGATGCCTGTGGTATTGCTGAAAAACACCGGTGGCAAATTTATAAATGTTACTCCGGCTTCAGGAATTGGTGATAAAGCAGGCTGGTGGAATGCTATAGTTGCAGGCGATTTCAGGCATACCGGCAAAACAGATTATATTGTTGGCAATGCCGGTTTAAATACGCTTTACCAGGCAAGGGAAGCGTACCCTGTTTATATGACGGCCAAAGATTTTGACCACAACGGCAGTTACGTACCCATCCCATCCCTATATCTTCCGGCACAGGATGGAACACTGAAAGAGTTTCCGGCATATGGAAGGGATGATATAATAGAAAGAATACCTACCCTTAAAAAAAGGTTTAACAACTATAAAAAATTCGCCGGTGTTACAATGGACCAGCTTTTTACTGCTGACCTTAGAAAAGATGCGTTACGTTTAAAGGCAACCATGCTTCAATCATGCTACCTGCGTAATGAAGGGAACGGAAAATTTACCATGATTCCGTTGCCTCTGCCAGCACAGGTATCAGCTTTAAACGGCATGATTGCGGATGATTTTGATGGCGACGGAAACCTGGATGTTTTAATAAACGGCAATGATTACGGTACCGAGGTTTCAATAGGCAGGATGGATGCCCTGAACGGATTGATTCTAAAAGGCGATGGCAAAGGCGGCTTTACACCACTCTCCATTTTAGAAAGCGGGATATACATACCGGGTGATGGCAAAGCATTGGTTACCTTAAAAGGCAGTAAAGAAAATTATCTGGTAGCAGCCAGTCAGAACAAGGGGCCGTTGAAATTATTTGAACTTCAACAAAAAAAACATTTCCTGCAAATAAATGCCGATGATGTTGCTGCCCTGATGCATTTTAAAAATGGCACTACTCAGAAAAAAGAATTTTATTATGGTTCCGGGTTTTTGTCGCAATCGGCCAGGTATTGTATGATCGATTCCACTATGTCGGCCGTTGAAATTAATAATAGCAAAGGTGTTATTAGAAAGATCAATTTGAACAAATAAAAATTCAGCGCCCTTGTGTTATTTTCTTTAAAATTGTTGCCGGATTTTTATAATATTTAACGCATATATGATCTCTGTTACAAGTGATTGCGGTTAAATTTTCAAAGGATAAGAGTATTCTATTATCTTTTGAAAACGGTTGATGGATGCACTTCCAAACGATTCGATATCGATAATACTTTTTTATATTTGGTTCATAATCATTCTATTTTTAAGACGCACTTCCGTCCCCTTTTACAGTCAGCACAAGGCAATACCTATAGTATCAACAAAACCCGGTTTTTTTATCATTACTAGCATTAAGTTAGTATGAGATGAAGTGTATAGTTAAAGGGTTTTTTAACACAGAGAACAGCCAGAGAAGGAAACACAGAGGGCACAGAGAAGTCCCTCTGCGCCCTCTGTGTTTCCTTCTCCGGCTGTTCTCTGTGTTAAAGAAAGTGTTTGAACCGAAGAAAGACCGTGTGTCACATCAAGTTTATCTTAGCAAAATGTAACTCAGAGCAGGCGAAGCCATGTAATTGCCCGATTACAAAATTATCCTCCTATTTGCTTGTTGAAGCGCCCGTTTCGTTTAAAGATCAGTAATTTTAATCAAAGCAATACTCGCAGATGAATAATATTGCCATAAAGGCGGAGAATATATCAAAGGCATATCAATTAGGAGAGTTTTCTACCGGAACCATTTCAAGAGACATTGAAAGATGGTGGCACAAG
>CAXSIE010000181.1:4228-7738 GCA_964237295.1 uncultured Flavihumibacter sp.
GAAGATATTTTTTGCAAAATCGGAGAAACAAACGACCGCACTATCAAAGGATCAGGCAATGTAATATGGAGCTTAAAGGATATCAATTTTGAAATAAAGCAGGGTGATGCGGTAGGCATTATAGGACGCAATGGCGCAGGTAAAAGCACCTTGGTTAAAATCCTGAGCAGGGTTACCACTCCCACTACAGGCGGAGTAAAAGTAAAGGGCAGGATAGCCAGTTTACTGGAAGTAGGTACGGGATTTCATCCGGAGTTAACAGGCAGGGAAAATATTTTTCTAAATGGGGCCATTCTCGGAATGCGCAAACAGGAAATAAAGAAGAGGTTTGATGAGATAGTGGATTTTGCAACCCTTGAACGTTATATTGATACCCCGGTAAAAAGGTACTCATCAGGAATGTATGTGAGGCTGGCTTTTGCGGTAGCAGCACATCTTGATTCGGAAACACTTATCATAGATGAAGTATTGGCGGTAGGCGATGCGGAATTCCAGAATAAGTGTATGGGCAAGATGAAGGAAATCAGTAATAATGAGGGCAGAACTATCATATTAATAAGTCACCAATTAGCCTCCGTAAGTAATTTATGTGCTAAAGGAATTGTTATAACAAATGGCCGTATCAGTTATCATGGCTCAATAGAGAAGGCTATTCAAAGCTATTTACAGGAAAATTCAGCCTATACTTTTAATAAAGAAAAAGTTTTAAAACAGGGAAATAACAAGGTTAGTATAAACAACATCAATATTCTGAAACAAAAAAATGATGGCAAATTTGAAAAAGAAGAGATCGCTTCAGGTGATAACGTACAGTTCGAATTTTCATTCGATGTTAACAGTTTAGTTGATAATATTCAATCATCACTTGATTGCAGAATAGATGATGCTAAAGGAAACCGGGTTTTTTGGATTAGCAGCAACTTACATAAAATGCAAAGGATCAATTTCCAGGAAAACTTAAAATTCCTGATAAAGAATCTACCGCTGAACACAGGCATTTACTTCCTCACTTATTATTTAGTGGTAGATAGCGAACTTTGCGAATGGGCACAAAGCGCGTTAAGATTGGAGGTACAGGAGGCTGACTTTTATAAATCAGGATTTATGGTACCCGCCGAACAAAGTAATATATTAATTTCCTTTGAGATCGTATAACTATTGTGTAGCATTAAATATTTTGAATGTTTTCCTTACGATTCACTTTCTTCTTACTTATTATTCTGATAGTTCCTTATTGCCTGAGATTCAAGTATGGAGATGTCCTTGAAATATATCCCTCAATAATGTTACCATCCGGAATTTATAAGCTATGGAAGAAGCATGACCAGGTTGAAATTGAGTATACAGGCTTCTCCGGTAAAGATAAAAATGGAAATTGGCAGGATGTAAACAACATTGAGTTCATGAAACCAATCCCGGATCATTATTTAACGGTTATTAATTTAAGTATTAGTTCTACAAATGATACCGGTTATAACCTGGCTGGCAGCAGGTTGTTACAGCAATTAAAAAAATTAAAGATCTTAAAAGCTTATAAAGAAAAAAGCCGGACAAATATACAGGAGTTGAATTCCTGGATCAGGATGAAACTATCGGACCAGGAACTTGATACGCTTCAAATAAAAAAAGTGCTGCATAAAGTAATTATATCAACGATAAACGGAACTATTGTTAAAGATGATTATAATGAAAGGATTATACCTCTGGATATGCAGCATCAATAAAATACTTTGGTCCCGGGTTGTAGCTTCTACTAATTTAAACATTGAATCGGTTTGTGTTTTCAGGATTATAACCGGTGTAGTTCTACTGGCAGTATATCATCCTACCTTTAGCTGGATTGCGCATGCGCCGCAGGCTTTCTTTAAGCCGCCATTCCTTAGCATTGCTTATTTTACTTCAGGTTTTCCACGTAAAGGGTTTTTATTATCAATCGATTTTATTTTATTATTTACCAATGTACTTATTATAACGGGCTTCAAGGCAAAAACAACCACACTGTTATATGTATTATGTAGTTTAATCGGCTTTAGTTACCAATATTCTTTTGGCAAGATTGATCACAATATATTATTGTATGCAATGCTGTTTTGTATGGCCTTCTCAGGATGGGGAACTAAACTGGCTATACTACCTGATAAAATTTCAACATCGCATTCGGTTTCGCGGAGCCTCTCCTTATTAAGCGTTTTAATATGCTTTGCTTTTTTTACTGCCGGTTTTGAGAAAGCTTTAAACTGGATTGACTTTAATACAAGCTCAAATGGTTTCGCATCATGGTACTATAATAATTTTTATGGCAATGGACGAAATTATTTATTGGCGCCATTCATAAAATCAGTGCCTTTCACTTTATTGGAGTTTGTTGATTATATAACGCCGGCATTCGAATTGTCGCCGCTTTTGTTTTTACTCTCTTCCGGGAAAGCATGGAGATACTGGCTGCTGGCTGCCTGTATGTTTCATATCATTACTACGCTTATACTGAACATTACATTTATCTGGAACTTTATTGTATATCTTTCTTTTATTGATTTTTCCCGTTTGATGGTCATTAAAAGAAAAAGGATTGCTCAATTAATGCTTATTATATCAGTTGGTATTTTAGGGCTTTTAATAGTTGTAAGAGTAAATGATATCATTCATTATCAACTATCAGGCTTTGCCTTTGTGCCTGATGCTTTTTTTGAAGCTAATTTAATTATTGCTTTAATAATCTGGATGGTTACCAGCTTTATTATTATTAAGAATCTTTCAGGAAAGAAGCTCCTTCCTCCATGTAGTATAACCACACAATAAACCTTCTTTGTAATCGACTGTGTATTCCTTGGAGTTACATGCAATTAATTGAATACTTATGAAACTGGTTTCAGTAATTATTCCTACTTATAACCGGGAAGGGTTGCTTAGGCATTGTATAAATTCAGTACGCGCTCAAACCTATCCCGATATTGAATGTATTGTAGTGGATGACGGATCAACGGATGATACCTTACAAATGATCAAGGACATCCAGAAGGATGATAACAAAGTGAAATACTTTCAAAATGAAAAATCGAAAGGCGCTCCGGGGGCGAGAAATACGGGTTTTGAAAGGGCGAACGGAGCATACATACAATTCCTTGACTCCGATGATTGCATCCATCCCAGGAAGATAGAGCTGCAGGTTCAGGTATTGGAAAAGGATAATTCTTTAGACATGGTTCACTGCCTGGATGAATATTTCTTCGAACATTCAAATGACAACTTCATACTATGGAACGTACCAAATGAAGTAAATGATATTGACAGATTTTTGTTTGATGATATAACTTTTTCCACCGCTTCTCCTTTATGGTGTAAGTCTGCTTTAATCAGTAAAAAATTATTGTGGGATGAATCACTTATCTGCTGGCAGGATTGGGATTTTCATTTGAAGGCACTCATCAGGGGCATAAAATATTTTTATATTCCAAAGGTTTTACATTTTATCCGGGATCATGATGGTTTTAGAAGTACCGGTTATGATCC
>CAXSIE010000181.1:7765-9631 GCA_964237295.1 uncultured Flavihumibacter sp.
AATTAAATGCCGCTGCTAATATATTCAATGAGTTAGAGAGTTCTGGCAACTTAACCAAAGAAAGAAAAAAATATCTGATAACTTTTGTTTTTAGTGTTTTATCGAATATGGTACATGCAAAGAAAAAGGCATCTGATAAGAAAAGTATTGCTGCCGGGTATGAGTTGCTTCAGAAGATCAATAATAAAAAGATGGTTTGCGGTTTCCTGTATTTCATTCACAAGCTGAGTTTATTACCTATCGAGGAACATATGAAAATTGTGAGAAGAGTGCTTCAAATACCATCATTCCCTTTAAATACCTGGAAACAGGTTCCTTCCATTCCATTCCGGTGCTAGTGTTAAGTTAAGTATGAACTTACGAATTTAAGGCTGTACCCTAAAGTTGCAAGTGTTTTTTAAACACAGAGTGCACAGAGGGAAAAAACACAGAGGCCGCTGAGGGCCTTCGTGATCTCTGTGTTTCCTTCCTCTGTGTACTCTGTGTTTAAAAAAAATCTCATATAAACTTAAGAATTTTTAACATGGAAGAAGTTCATTGCGAAGTGATCAGACTGATAGCCGATAGCAACGATAAGACAGTATAAAAAGCAATAACCCTATGATAGAATACTTTAAAGATAATGGATACCTGCAGGCCATTATTATATACGCATCATTTAATGTAAATGGAATTATTTTTTTTACTCCAGAAGACTTCTCCCAGCAGTTGGGATACATGCACCGGAGCAAGGGATATGTCATTGATCCTCATGTTCATAACATGGTAGAAAGAAAAGTTGTTTTAACCCAGTAAGTATTGTTCATAAAATCCGGTAAGGTAAGGGTTGACTTTTATGATGAGGATAGAAATTATCTCGACAATCGCATTTTACAACAGGGAGATATAATATTGCTGGCAGCAGGAGGGCATGGCTTTGAAATAATGGAGGATGCAGAGATGATCGAAGTAAAGCAAGGGCCGTATTGCGGTGAAATGGATAAAATTAAATTCACTCATTCATTAGCTTGTGCTGAATATAAATAAGTGAATGGCGGAACAGGCCTCGGTGCCTTTGGGCTAATTGACAGCCTCCAGCACCACATGCTTTACATTTTTGCGGTCATAGGTATACGTGATATGTACTTTTCCATCTCTGCCCTGAATAACTGCAGGATAACTGTATTCTTCCCTGGTGCCATTTTCAAGTATAGCAGCGTCCGTCCATGTTTTACCATCTTTGGAAACAGCAACATTAAGCCTGGCACGTCCGTTTGCCCCTCTTGTTGTAGGGTTATAAACCAAAAGCTGCCAGCCGTTTTTTAGTGTAACCGCGTCAATGCCTGAATTAGGATTCGGAAGTGCTGTTTTTGATAAAGTACCCCAGGTGTTGCCATTGTCTTGAGAATAAGATTCCATCACTTTATCGTTCCTGCTTCGGGTAAGGATCTGAAGTTTATTACCCGGATAAAATAATATACTCGGCTGAATAATATCGAACTCCGTTGAAGTATCAACGGGTATCAGCTTCCAGGTGGCGCCAAGATCAGTAGATTTTTCTATATGCACTTTCCAGCGTTTGCTTGTTTCCGTACTCGAAGGAGCGAGAATAGTTCCATCGGTTAACTGAACCGGCTTATTTTTAATAGGCCCTAAAATTCCATCAGGTAATTTCCGGGGAGCAGACCAGGTTTTTCCATCATCCGTAGAAGTGCGTACCATCCCCCACCATTCCCGGGGTGACGGGCCTACTTTATAGAATAAAAAAAGTTTTCCTTCTTTCACTTTAAACAATACCGGGTTCCAGGATGGATATCGAAGCGTATCGTTAATAACACCGTCTGCCATTAGAACCGGTTTATTCCACTTTCCTTTCTCCTGGGTAGA
>CAXSIE010000182.1:0-9595 GCA_964237295.1 uncultured Flavihumibacter sp.
TCCTTACCTGTATCCAGGCTTTGTTGATCAATAGTGGTTATCATACACCTGCCGCAACGTTTTACTCCTGTAAATTCAACAGTTCCAATACTAAAATGTTTAAATGAATCTTCCTCGTAAGGTGATCCTCCTGTAAAAACAATATTCGGCCTGAAGCGGTCCATTGGTATAGGATGGGTGAGCTTGCTGTTCAGATCATCCAATGAATGCTCACCAATGATTAAAAATGGATAACCATCCGTGAAGGTGGTGGTCTCTTTATTTTGGGCATAGCGGCCATCCACCCTGCGTTTGGTATCTTCCGGCATGTAAACAAGTTGGCAATTTGTTTTCAAAACATCAGAAAACCATTCATCTGCTGTTTTGCTTACCCATTGCGCCTTACACCTGTCAGTCCAAACTTCCACCTGTTTAAATATGGCGTGGTCCGGAAGCACAGGAACCTCCAATTGTAGCGTAGCATCACATTTATGTTGAATATGCGAAGCTTCGTTAAAAACGGATGCAGCTAAAAGTGCCATAACCGGAAATTCACGCTGTGTAAGAAACTTATTGTGCTCATCCGTCAACATCCAGCGCCTGTCGTATTTAAAACCGGTATCCGTAACCGCTGCTGCACTAACGGAACAGCCGCCCATGGATTTAACCGGAAATATGTTTAGTCCGCTTATCGTAAACATGGCGCTAAGTTAGGAGAAATAAGCCTCATATCATTTGTTGCAATAATTGTGTTACCTGCTAAAGGCATATCTTCGGGCAGCCGGTTAGGTATCATTCAAAAAGGTTAATATTGAATAAAGTGTCTTATCATGAAACTATCCGAATCGCAGCTTTTGATGGTATTACTTCTAGCTTCATTTGCCTCCTGTAACAGTGTTTCTTACGATCCTGAAACAGCTTTAAAATATACTACCAGTCAGGCATTGAAAACAAAGGCAGATAGTAATGATTATACAAAAATGCCCCGGGCCATTGATCTTGGTAACACAAACTGGACCTACGTTCCCTTTAACGACTGGACGAGCGGCTTCTGGCCGGGGGTACTGTGGTACGAATATGAATATACCAGGAACCCGGTCTGGAAAAACAGGGCAGATAGTTTCATGCATTCTTTAAAACCACTTGCATACCGTTCCGCAACCGATCATGACCTGGGATTTCAGTTATACTGCAGTTACGGCAACGGTTACCGGCTCACGGGCGATACCGCTTATAAAAAAATACTGCTGGCTGCCGCAGATACACTTGCCACCCTGTTTAATCCGGTAACAGGAACAATTTTGTCCTGGCCCGCTATGGTAAAGAAAGAAGACTGGCCGCACAACACTATTATAGACAATATGATGAACCTGGAATTATTATTCTGGGCATCAAAGAACGGTGGAGGAAAGAAGCTGTACGATATTGCCATGAAACATGCTGAAACAACCATGCACAATCATTTCCGTGCTGATTATTCTTCTTACCATGTTGTGGTATACGATACGGTTACCGGAAAAAAAATAAAAGGCGTTACACACCAGGGTTATAAAGACAATTCCATGTGGGCGAGGGGACAGGCATGGGCCATTTATGGTTTTACCATGTGTTACCGGGAATCGAAAAAACCGGAGTTCCTGGAATTTGTACAGCATGTTGCCGATGTTTATTTAAACAGGCTGCCTGATGATATGATACCATACTGGGATTTTAGCGCTCCCGGTATCCCCGATGCTCCCAGAGATGCATCAGCCGCAGCAATAACGGCATCTGCGTTACTGGAGCTTTCAACTTTTGTAACGGATAAATCTAAAGCGGAGGATTACCGTTCTAAGGCGAATCAAATGCTTGTGATGCTTTCATCGGGTGATTATCAAAGCCGCGCTGTTAATAATGCTTTCCTGTTGCATAGTACCGGCAATGAACCGCTAGGCACCGAAATTGATGCCTCCTTGATTTACGCTGATTACTATTACATTGAAGCGTTGTTACGTGCCAAAAAATTAAAGGAAGGGAAGCGTTTGAACGATTCTTAGAAAATTTTATATGCCCTAAAACAAACCGATTAAATTTAAATGAAAAATAGATCCGCTTTTTTGTTGCTGATTATATTTCTTATTACAACCTCTTATTCTCAATTCTTCAATGATAAGTTACAAAGTGCTTATGCTTTAAGAAAGGGTACCAGCGCTGGAATCCCTTCGCCCTGGAAACAGCAGGATATTGGTGCAGTGGCGGTTCCTGGTAAAACTGCATATGATGGTGAAAAGTTCACGCTTCAGGGATCGGGCACTTATACTGATAAGAACACTGACCGGTTTCATTTTGCCTATTTCAATATGGAATCAGAAGGGGAAGTAACGGTGAGGTTTGTGATGCACTCAGGTTCGAAGTTTTCAAGGATGGGACTGATGATGCGGGAATCCCTTGCCGCTAATTCAGCACAGGCGTCTTTACTATTAAGCACGGAAAATAGCGCTTCTGCCGAAGTTTCTGCATGGCAGGCTGTTGAATTTTCACGTAGTGGTACAGGACAGTCGCTGCTTGTGAAGCATACGAGCGAAACACTTACGGAACCCATAGTTACAAACGGACTGTTAACAGGTTTGTACTGGCTCCGGTTACAAAGAAAGTACAACAGCTTTTTTGCCTTCACTTCCGTTGACGGCAAAACCTGGACATCATTAGGAAGCACCTTTGTGGAAATGAAAAAAAATTTTTATGCAGGCATCGCTGTTAGTTCGGGGCTGAAAGGAGTAGCCTCTACAGTAATATTTGATCATGTAAGCATACCTTGATCGAACCTGGATGAGCTTCTCCAGGCTGAACCCGCTTTTAATAATTAATCAATAAATTTATACCTGTATGAATAAATTTTTATCGGCAATCTTTTTATCAGTTTTCAGCATTTCATCATTTGCGCAAACGCAAACTGCCAAAGTTATCAATCCGGGTGAACCCTGGCCCGACGATAAAGGCAATCATATCCAGGCTCACGGAGGTGGAATCCTTAAAGTAGGAAAGACATATTACTGGTATGGAGAAGGCAGGGCAAAAGACAATGACTCCAGTCTCCGTTATGTAAGCTGCTATTCTTCAACCGACCTTATCAACTGGAGCTTCCGGAATTATGTTTTGAAAACCGGCGATCCCGATCACATGGGAAAACGGTTTGTACTTGAAAGACCTAAAGTTTTTTACAATAAAAAAACAAGGAAATATGTTATGTATATGCACCTTGATAGCAGTAATTACAAGGCTGCCCGTGTAGGCATCGCCGTTTGTGATAAACCGGATGGCAATTACACTTTTGTAAAAAGCTTTCGTCCGCTTGGCTTCGAAAGCAGGGATATCGGACAGTTCATTGACGATGACGGAAGCGCCTACCTGGTGTTTGAAGACCGTCCCGCAAAGGGATTTCATATAGCTAAATTATCGGATGATTATATGAACGTAGAGAAAGATATGTGTTTGATAAAACTGCCACTCGAAGGCGGTGCAATTGTTCATTACAATGGCCTTTATTATGCAATCGGATCAGCGCTTACCGGTTGGAAGGCCAATCCAAATAAATACGCTACCTCAAAAACACTGGAAGGGCCATGGTCTGAGTTTGCTGATATTGCACCGCCTGCTGCCAATACTTACGGTTCTCAGTCAACGCTGATGTTGAAAGTTACAGGTACTAAAAAGACAACCATTATTTTTATGGGTGATATATGGAAACCCAGAACTCAATGGGACTCCCGTTATCTCTGGATGCCTCTTGAAATCGGTGATGGCAGATTACTGCTTCCCGAACCTAAGCCCTGGTCAATAAATATTAAAACAGGCGAAGTTTCCTTCGATGTTAAAACGGCAGCAAGCGATATATTGTAAAGTATCCATTAAAGCAGCTGGTTGATACAAATATCTTATATGAAAAAGCTATTGCTCTTTTTAAATCTTGCCTGTTCGCTAAGCTGCCTTTATGCCCAGCCTGTATCTATTGGCACTGTATTGCCAACCCGTCAAACCGGTGTTCATGATCCGGTTATGATAAAACAGCAAGATACCTGGTATCTTTTCTGCACCGGTAACGGAATCAGCGTGTGGTCATCAAAAGACTTGCAAAACTGGCGAAAAGAAAAGCAGGTATTCGACAAGCCGCCGGAATGGGCGGTAAAAGCCATTCCAGGCTTCAAAGGTTCCATATGGGCTCCTGATATCAGTTATCATAACGGTAAGTATTACCTGTATTATGCCGTATCAGCATTTGGCAAAAACACCTCCTGCATCGGGGTGGCTGTAAATAAAACACTTGACAGCAGCGGTTCAGATTTTAAATGGGTGGATATGGGTAAGATTATTCAATCAGTTCCCGGCAGGGATCAATGGAATGCAATAGATCCGAACCTCGTTATAGACAATAGTAATGTTCCCTGGTTAACATTCGGTTCCTTTTGGGAGGGTATTAAGCTGGTGAAATTAAATGACGACCTGTTATCCGTAGCGGAGCCGCAGGTCTGGCATACCATCGCAAGGCGGACAAGGGATTTTGCAAGTGCTGATACTTCGGCCGGTAATGCTGCCATCGAAGGTCCGTTTATTTTTAAAAAAGGCAAGTATTATTACCTGTTTGTTTCGCACGACTATTGTTGCCGCGCTGAGAAAAGTAATTACAAAGTGGTTACAGGAAGAAGTGAAAATGTAACCGGCCCTTTCCTGGATAAAAGTGATGTAGCCATGAATATGGGCGGAGGAACATTAGCCGTAGAAGGAAATGCCGGCTGGCACGGAGCCGGGCATAATGCTGTATATACTTTTAACGGAATTGACTATAATATTTTTCACGGTTACGATGCCAAAGACAAAGGCAGGTCAAAACTGATCATCCAGAAAATGCAATGGGATATAGACGGCTGGCCGGTGCTGCAGGAAGTAAAATAGTTTTAAATTAAACTTATAACAAAAGACTGCCTTCCTAATCATAAATTTTATCGCTTTCAATATAAACAATGACTTCAGAAGTTAAAAGTAATCATGAATACAACCGCTTAC
This sequence comes from uncultured Flavihumibacter sp., assembly GCA_964237295.1. Lineage (GTDB taxonomy): Bacteria > Bacteroidota > Bacteroidia > Chitinophagales > Chitinophagaceae > JADCRZ01. Next base: position 5,020 of record CAXSIE010000182.1, read on the forward strand.
CGTTAATCATTAACTGTTAACCATTAATCATTACTTAAAGCAACCATCTAAATGAACCCGTCGTATAAGCACTTTACGATTGCGGGAAGGTTTACTATTGAAATTCCCCTGATTGTTCTTCACTATTAAATTTACCATTTATGAAGTCAATTCAAATGAAAAATCACCTGGCCGATTTTATTAAGGGCAGCAGGTTTGCAGGTGGGCTGTGGAGCATCTTGTTAGTAGGCACCCTGGTAATGCCCGGATGTAAGAAACCCGATCCAAACCCGTCTGGGGACAAATCTCCGGGGCTGGAACTGGTACTGGAAAACCTGGTGTCGCCTGTAACACTCATGGAATCACCTGATGGCACCAAAAGATTGTTTGTTGTAGACCAGGTAGGAAAGGTATGGATCATTGCTGCCGATGGCACTAAACTGCCTGACCCGTTTATTGACATTACCAGTAAAATGGTTACGCTTTCAACAGGTTACGACGAACGTGGTTTACTGGGTTTAGCCTTTCATCCGCAATACAAAACAAACGGCAAATTTTACATTTTTTATTCGGCATTACCCCGCTCCGGTGGTCCCGCACCAGGAACTAACTGGAACAACCTGGTTCGGATCTCTGAATTTAAAGTATCATCTGGCAATAGCAACAAAGCGGACATGAGTTCTGAAAAAGCGGTTCTTGAAATTGACCATCCCCAGTCCAATCATAACGGAGGTACCATTGCCTTTGGCCCGGATGGTTACCTGTATATTTCGATAGGTGATGGCGGTGGATCGAACGATACCCCCGTAGGACATGTTGCTGACTGGTACAAGGTAAACGGCGGCGGCAACGGACAGGATGTGTATGCTAACCTGCTGGGAAATATCCTGCGTATTGATGTAAACAACGGAAGTCCGTACGCCATACCTTCAGACAATCCTTTTGCTAAAGGGCCGGGTTTGCCTGAAATCTATGCTTATGGTTTTCGTAACATATATCGTTTTTCCTTCGATATGGGTGGATCACATGAATTATTCGGAGGTGATGCCGGGCAGGTTTTGTGGGAGGAAATTGATATCATTAAAAAAGGCGGCAACTACGGATGGAACGTAAAAGAAGGAACACATTGTTTTAATTCCGATACGGCAAGCCTGGGACGTGCTTCCTGTCCGATGGTTGATACAGCAGGCAATCCTCTTATTGATCCGGTTATTGAACTTCCGACGGCCTCCAATCCGACCGGCGGATTAGCCACCGCTATCATTGGCGGCCATGTTTACAGAGGTAAAGAGATCCCCGATTTTGTCGGCAGGTATATTTTTGGGATCTATGGTCAGGCCGGCGGTGTTCCTAACGGTAAAATTTATATCGCAAACCGAAGGGAAACAGGGTTGTGGTCTTTCGACGCTATCAACCTTAAAAATTATCCCGACAATTTGGGGCAATACCTCAAAGGATTCGGACAAAGTCTTGATGGAGAAATGTATCTCATGACTTCCGGTGTACAGGGGCCTACCGGTACTACCGGTAAAATTTATAAGTTATCGATGGTTGGGAAGATCTGATCTTTTATTTTTTATAACCCCTTAGTTGAAGAAGAGGTTACACAGAGGCATCCTCTGTGTAACCTCTTTCTTATCTCTGGCCTTCCCTCCGCGGTTCAAAAAAAACATTGCTAAAAAAACCCAAATCCATCCTATTTTAGCACCTGAAAAATGCTATATGAAAATTCTAAAAACCTCAACCAATCGCAGAAGCTTTTTAAAAACAACTGTTAAAGCCTCCGTTGCTTTCACCATTATACCCAGGTTTGTTTTAGGCGGCAAAGGTTACACACCACCAAGCGATAAAATTGTGATCGGCTTTATCGGCACCGGTAAACAGGCAAGGGGACTGGTAAAGAACTTTGGCTCACGGGCACAGGTAGTTGCTGCATCGGATGTAGACAGTCAGAAGCTGGCATTGTTTAAACAAATAACGGATAAAATATATGCTGACGCCACTCCAAAGATCAATTATGCAGGTTTAAAGACATACCCCGACTTTTCAGAAATCCTCCAACGCAAAGATATAGACGCAGTTGTAATTGCTACCCCTGACCACTGGCATGCTGTGGCAACAATTATGGCCGCCAATGCAAAAAAACATGTGTATTGCGAAAAGCCCCTGGCACATACTGTAGAAGAAGGAAGGGCTATGGTGAATGCTGTAACGAAAAACAACATTATCCTACAGACAGGCAGCATGCAGCGCTCACAAAAAAATTTCAGGCTGGCGGTAGACCTGGTAAGAAACGGTAATGTTGGAGACATTAAAGAAGTACTGGTAAATGTAGGGAAGCCCGCTATTCCCTGCGACCTGCCTGAAGAACAAGTTCCAGCTGCACTTGACTGGAACAGGTGGCTCGGTCCTGCTGCCAAACGCGCTTTTAATTCGGAGGTGGCGCCGCCTGTTGAAAAAGACATATTTCCCAACTGGCGTAATTACAAAGAATTTGGCGGCGGCTTCCTGAGCGATTGGGGTGCGCATATGTTTGATATCGCACAATGGGCGTTGGATAAGGACCGTACCGGCCCCGTACGATTATTTCCACCTGATGGAAAATCGTATAAAACATTAACCATGGAATATGATAACGGCGTCATCATGAAACACGAAGATTTTGGAAGGGGCAATGGTGTCCGGTTTATCGGAACAAAAGGAAGCCTTGATATAAGCCGCAGTTTCCTCGATAGCAAGCCCGGTGAAATCGCTGCTTCACCCATTCCTTCAGATGGCCCCCATGTTTATGTAAGCGATGATCATTACAACGACTGGCTCAACGCAATCAAAAGCGGGAAGCCTCCCATTTGCGACGTAGAAACCGGTCACAGAACAAGCAGTGTTTGTTGCATTGCCAATATAGCTTACTGGGTCAATCGTCCTTTAAAATGGGATCCTGTCAATGAAAAATTTGATGATGATGAGGCCAATAAATACATTAAAGCAAGTATCCGTACACCGTGGGATTTAAAATAAAGCTACATGCGAATCAACCTCTTACCGCTCACCTTGTTGCTCATTGTAAACATATGTGTAGTATCAAAAGCCTTTCCGCAGATTCAGCGGCCTCCCCGGCAAGAATATGAGCTTCCTGATGTACTTACCGCTGCCAACGGTAAGAAGATAACCGATGTTAGGCAATGGCATGCAAGGCGCAAGGAGTTGCTTGAAATATTCTCTTCGCAAATGTATGGGCAGTCGCCGGCTCGTCCTGCCGCGATGACCTTCAAAGTATTTGATAATGATGAAAAAGCACTTAACGGAAAAGCCATCCGTAAACAGGTGACCGTTTATTTCAATGGCAAAGAAGATGGCCCGCAGATGGACATACTGATTTACCTTCCTGTTACATTTAAAAAGCCTGTTCCTGTTTTTGTTGAATTGAATTTCCAGGGCAACCAGTCTGTCAATGCTGATCCGGGAATCCGGCTTTCAAAAAGCTGGATGGCACCCAAATCAAAAGGCACCATAGATAATCATGCAACTGATTCTTCGCGTGGCAGCACTTCAAAATTGTTACCGGTAGAAAAGATACTTGAAAGGGGTTATGGCATTGCAACCATTTATTGTGGTGACCTTGATCCCGATTTTGATGATGGCTTTAAAAACGGTGTTCAGTCTATGTATCCTGAACTGCAGGGTAAGGGTGATAACTTCAGTACCATGGCAGCCTGGGCCTGGGGGTTATCCCGTGCAATGGATTACTTTGAAACCGATAAGGAAATCAATAGCAAACGTGTGGCTGTATTTGGTTTTTCAAGACTGGGCAAAGCAGCGCTTTGGGCGGGAGCTACCGACGAGCGTTTCGCAATGGTGATCAGCAATGAATCAGGCGCCGGCGGTGCCAAACTGTTTCATCGTAATATGGGTGAGAAGATAAGAAGGTTGAATACCGTTTTTCCTCACTGGTATTGTAATAATTTCAGGAATTATATGGATAAGGACAGCATTCTTCCCTTTGATCAGCATATGGTAATTGCACTGGTAGCGCCACGACCGATATATGTAGCCAGTGCATTGGAAGATACCAATTCAGATCCTGAAGGGGAATTCTGGGGCGAGAAAGCTGCCGAACCCGTTTATAAACTTTTTAAAAAAGAGGGATTGCCGGCGGATAAATGGCCAGCTCCTAATCAACCGGTGATGGGGCAGATCGCTTATCATGTGCGTACCGGCAGGCATGATGTTACGGATTATGACTGGACGCAATATTTGAATTTTGCTGATAAACACCTGTAAGGTTTTAAATTGATCAACATTATGTAATGGTTTTGACATAATAAACAGGCAAATTCATTATCTTGTTCTCCCGAAAGCCTGCAGTAAAACAACATTGCTTATAAAATATTACCAATTATGAACCGGAAAAAATTTATCCAGCAGTCAGCCCTCGTAACCGGCGGACTGGTAATTGCCAATGGCCTTTTCGCAAAAAACAAGGAGCCCGTTTATGGCCATAACGGAATGAAATACCAGATGGATGTTAAATGGGGAACGTTGGATTCTTCAAAATATCCGGTGAATGATTGTCACGAAATGATCCAGGACAGTAAAG
>CAXSIE010000183.1:0-447 GCA_964237295.1 uncultured Flavihumibacter sp.
TAATGGTATAATTTCCGGCGGCATTATAAGTATGCGACGGATTTGACAAAGTGCTGGTGGCTCCGCCATCACCAAAATCCCATAAATAAGTGCTTACCCCATCAACAGCATAAACATTAGGCGACGGAGTGAATTGAAATGGAATGCAACCTGCTGTGGGTGCGTTGTTAAGTGCCACAAAAGGAGGAGCAACACGTATGAACTTGGATTTAACTAGAGTATTTTGGCAACCAGCGCTGGTAGTAATCGTTAAACTTACATCATACTCCCCTTCTTTGGTGTAATTATGCGATGGTTTTTTTTGATTTGATGTTCCCCCATCACCAAAATTCCAGGCCCAGCTTACGGCGTTTGGAGAAATATCCTGGAAAGTAACAGCCAGAGGGGCCTTGCATGCCCCGGGTGTATTAGAAGTAAAATCCACTGTTGGCGGCGGTAAGATTTTAA
>CAXSIE010000183.1:457-6756 GCA_964237295.1 uncultured Flavihumibacter sp.
TCGTTAGAGAATCGGTACAGGCTGAATAAGTATTTACGAGCTTTACATCATAAGAACCGGGCGATGTAAACGTTCTGGTTACGGCTGGCAGTTGAGAAGATGAGTTTCCGTCGCTGAATGTCCAGCGGGACATTAAAGAAGTTTGGGAAGTATTTTGAAATGTTGCCGGTGTATTCAGGCAGGCGCTGTCAGCACCGCTGAATGTGGTAAGCGTACTATTCACCGCAATGGTCTTTTTTAAAGTATCACTGCATCCCAGGTCGCTTCGCGCTATTAATTGAACATTCAGGGGTGTTGCGGTTGTTACAGAAAATGAGGGATCTTTAGTAGTGGAAGTATTACCATTTCCAAAATCCCAGTTATAAGTGAGCGTGCCGGGACCGCTTGTTTCGTTAACGAACTTTAGCGTATAGGGAGGTTTACATGCCTGGGTTGCCGGGTCCTGAAAAGCTGTTATTACACCGGATAAAACCCTTATGAACCTGCCTTTGCTGACCGAACCCGTACAACCCGTGGTGCTGGTAACTGTTAATGCAACATTATAATATCCTGTAGCGGTATAAGCTTTACCGGGATTAGGTTGATTAGAAGATGTGCCGTCACCGAAATCCCACGCATATTTATTCAGCGTTCCTGCATTTGCCGATGATAAGTCGGTGAATGTAACACTTGAAGGCATGCAGATGGTATTATAATCAACCGAAAAGTTTGCATTGGGTGAAGGGTTCACAACAATATAATCTGTTTTTGTAACTCCGTTGGTTCCGTCTGCATTACGAACTACTAATGTTATGGTATACTTCCCGGGATTGTAATAAGTAACCTGCGTATTTTGGGTGTTGGCTAATTGTCCGTTTCCTAAATCCCAGTTCCAGTATTTGGGATTGCCGGTGGAAGCATCTTTAAAATCTATTGTCAGGGGAGCACAACCGCTTGTTATGCTGGAAGTAAAATCTGAAACAGGAGCCTGGCTTTTTACTATCAATCCGGTAAGTAATAAACCAGTTAAAAATATATATCGAATCAATTCAGTCAGTTTTAGGTAACAAATATTTGTTGCGTATTAATCACTTTGCCTGTTAAATAAATACAACCGGCTTCTTGTTTCATAGTACAGTTGTTTTCATGTGCTAATGCAAATTGACCCGGAATGATAACATTCTGCAGGCCTGCCGTCTTTCGGAAGGATTATTGTTCACCTGTAATGATAACGCAACATGCGCAAATAGATTGCCTTAATTTATTATTATCAACCTGTATTCAGCAATTTAAGCTACGACTGATTAAACCTGTAAAGTATAATCGTTAACAAATATACGGTCAAAGCAGTCGCCAACACCAGCCTTAAACCCTGACTTTGAAAAATGAAGAATCGCTGCTTTTGCGAAACAGAAGGTAAGATTAACAATATGGGAGCATCTACCCATAACAAACTAATAGCTTTACTTTTTCTTTAACCGGATAGAAATTTTCTGGGTAGCCGTTACGTTTTCGGCAAAAACAACGCCGATATTACTTTTCAACCATTGCCAGACATAGTTCAGGCGTAACAGCTTAGGATCGGAAGTTGGCAAACTGACCGTAAAAGTCAAATGATCCACATCGCCTGACCAGGTGCCGGAAACCACAGAAGCAGTGGTGGTGTTTATTGCATCCATTTTACCATTGTCATAAAACTGAAATTCGTATTCGCTGAAATTAGAAGTTATATCAGCATCATTAAAGGTGTAATTGTCCAGGAACCAGCGCCCATCGGTAAGCACACCCAGCACATAATTCTCTTTAAGCTTATCTATACTTTTTTTACATGAAAAAATAGACATAATAAGACAAACGCCTATAAAAGAGCGTAGGATAATTTTCATATATACAAGCAATTTATTTAGCCAGATTATAAATATCGCTATATTTTTTCTCCGTATAATCAAGAAAATACCGAATATTAAGTGCTTCCCCTGTTATATGTTCACATAACTGAGTACCTGAAAATCTTCTGCCATGACTATATATGTTAGTCCGAAGCCATTTCAATAACGATTTTGTGATGCCGTTTGTTATCTCCTGCTCCAGTAAAGGTATTTGTTTTTTGGCTGCATTAAAGAACTGGGCAGCATATAAACTTCCCAGGCTGTAAGTTGGAAAATAGCCAAAGCTTCCATGGCTCCAGTGTACATCCTGCAGGCAGCCTTGCTTATCATCAGGCACTTCTATGCCTAAATATTTTTGATATTGTTCATTCCAGTATGCCGGAATGTCTTTTGTTTTCAGAAGACCTTCCAGCAGCAATTTTTCCATTTCATAACGGATGATCACATGAAAATGGTAGGTAAGTTCATCTGCTTCCGTTCTTATGAGCGTAGATTGCACCTTATTGATCCCTTTATAGAAGTGGCGCGTTTGCAAATGCTGAAACTGGGCAGGAAACCATTTTTTTAAGGACGCGGTGTGGTATTGCCAGAATCCTTCACTTCTGCCAACATTATTTTCCCATAACCTGGACTGTGATTCATGAATGCTTAGCGATGCGTATTCTCCTAACGGCAAACCATATTCTTCTTCGGGCAGTCCCTGCTCGTATAATCCATGACCTGCTTCATGAATACAACTCCAGGTCATATTACCCAAATCATTTTTATCTATCCGGGTGGTCAACCGCACATCATTACAGCTAAAATTAGTGGTAAACGGATGTTCTGAAATATCCTGTCTTCCCGCATCAAAATCAAAACCAAGGTTTTTTATCAGCTCTATTCCAAAATTCCATTGTTCTTTCGGATCAAAATACTGGTGCAGCAATGAATCATCAACCGCCGGCTGCTTATTCAATCTTTCCAGCAACAGGCGCAATGGCTGGCGGAGGCTGTTAAATATTGTGTCAATGAATGCTACTGTGGAACCGCGTTCAAATTCATTCAACAGGGCGTTATAAGGATGCTCTTCATATCCTAGCAGTTCGGCTTCCTGTTTTTTTAACTGAATCATCAGGTCCAGGTCCTTTTCAAAAACATGAAATGAGTTTGCTTTTCTTGCTTCTATCCAAGATTGATAGCTTTGAGAAGTTGTTTCGCTTAACAGGCGAACAAATTCAGCCGGCAACTTTTTACCCTTATTATAATCATACAAGGATAATTCAACATTTTTTCTTTCATTATCTTTAAGATCATCCCTGTTATAAAGCGCTTCAAGAAGGTCACCGGTTTTGGCATCCGTAAAAAGTGTATGGGCCATTTCAGCCAGGGTAGCTGTTTGCTGTGCCCTGGTTGATGCGCTTTTTACAGGCATATAAGTTTCCTGGTCCCACTGCAGAACAGCCGCAGCATATTTAATATCCGCTATTTTTTGTAAGGATGCTTTATATTGCCTGTACAATTCGGTGGTAGAAATACTGTTAACCATTTTATAAAAAAACTAATATTGTTAACAGGCAATGTTACTAAATTATTCATTAACTACATTTACCTTGCTTTTTCAATTATCCAATCCACATGTATGGTGTCTTTTTTTAAACGTATAATGTTCTTTTGCCTGCTGATTGCCGCAGGCATGCAGTTGAATGCACAAAAAATTGATTCGATGATGAATCTGTATCGTGATAATTTTCCGCAGGAAAAAATTCATGTGCATTTTGACAAAAATTATTATAATCCCGGTGAAACGATCTGGTTTAAAGCGTATATCCTGAGCGGAGTGGTTTTATCCGATATCAGTAAAAATTTTTATGCTGAACTGATTGACGAAAAAGGCGCGGTATTGCAAAGGATCGTGGCTCCCATACTGGGTTCCTCCGCAGCCTCCAGTTTCACCATCCCGGTGAAATTCAACAGTCAGTATGTTCATTTCAGGGCCTTCACATCCTGGATGCTTAATTTTGATACCAGTTTTTTATTTAACAAAAATATCCGTATCATTTCATCAGCTTCGCCTGTAAGCACCCCGGTTTCAAATGCCACTTTACTGCAATTTTTTCCTGAAGGAGGTGATCTTGTTGCTGATATCGAAACCAAGCTGGCTTTTAAAGCAAACGATAAATTCGGATTACCGGTTGCTGTAAAGGGATATATCAAGGGATCCGATGGTAAAAAATTAAATGATTTCAAAACAGGCCACGATGGCATGGGTGCTTTTATATTAACCCCCGTAAAAGGACAAACATATACCGCTGTCTGGAAAGATTCCACCATTACTGAGAACACCACTCCTTTGCCCGAAACAAAAAATAACGGTATCGTATTGAATCTCAGCAATACTCCCCGCTCAATCACCATTGTAGTAAAAAGAAGTGAAGGAGATGATTTGTTAAAACAGGTGTATGTAGTAGCTCATATGGATCAGCAAATGGTGTACAGGGCACGTATCAACCTTACAGACAATTTTTTAAACAGCGGAAGAATACCGGTTGACCAGTTACCGACCGGTATCCTGCAAGTAACTTTATTTAACAGCAAATGGCTGCCGGTAGCGGAGAGAATTGTTTTCGTGAATAATAATGATTATATATTCGATGCGTACCTCTCTACCCTTTCAAAAAACCTTAACAAGCGGGGAAAAAATACGATTGAAGTTGAAATTCCGGATACGCTGCTATCCAATCTTTCCATGTCTGTAACCGATGCCGGAATTGATCCCTTACCAAATAATGAGGAAAATATCTACAGCCGCTTATTGCTTACAGATGATATTAGAGGTTATGTGCACAATCCGGCTTATTACTTTGCATCACCGGCCGACAGCGTTGCACAACAGCTAGATCTGGTAATGCTAACCCACGGCTGGAGGCGCTTTAACTGGGACAACCTGGTTAAGGGTAAATTTCCCACGCTCCGGTTTCCGCCGGATAATTATCTTACCTTAAAAGGAAATGTGGTAGGGTCTGGCGGCGGGGGAAGCTTAACAGATAAAACGTTGAACCTCATCCTTCAATTAAAAGATTCCAGTTCGCAGTTCCTGTCTGTTCCGGTTGGAAGCGGAGGTAAATTTTCAACGGAGCCAATGGTGTTTTATGATACGGCAAAGGTCTTTTACCAGTTGAATAAAGATAAGCGGCAGGGTCCTGATAATATTATTGTTACCCTGGATAATGGCTTACGGAAAGGCGCTTCTTCCGTTCAGCTCACTGCTAATGCCAACGATGGATTAAGCCCTCTGGAAAGTAATGCCATAGCTAATAACAGGAAAATATACGATCAGAACGTTAAGCTGGAAGCAGACCGCACAAAAAAAGCCAAAATGCTGGAGGAAGTGGTAGTCAGGGCCAGGGTAAAGACCACTGCCCAGAAAACGGAGGATCTTTACACGAGTGGTTTATTCAAAGGTGGAGATGGGTATAGTTTTGATATGTCTACCGATATGGCTGCGGCTTCGGCTATGACTTTATTCAATTACCTGCAGGGAAGGGTGCCGGGTTTACAGATAAGCAATGCCATGTCAGCATCTCCAACTTTAAGCTGGCGGGGTGGATCACCGGATCTCTTTTTAAATGAAATACATACAGACGCACAGGCATTGTCTTCCATATCCATGTCAGACATCGCTTTTATTAAAGTTTTCCGTCCTCCGTTTATGGGTGCTACAGGTGGTGGTGCAGGTGGTGCTATTGCTGTGTACACAAAAAAGGGCGGTCAGCAAAACAATGCCAATTTTGTTGGTTTAAGTAAAGTTACCGTTAACGGTTATACTCCTTTTAAAGAGTTCTACTCTCCTAATTATTCACAGGAAAACCCTTTGGATGTCCTTGATGACATACGCACCACTTTATACTGGCAGCCCTATATTTTTCTTGATAAAGACAAGAAAAAGGCAACTTTAAGTTTTTATAATAACGATATCAGCAAAAGGCTTAAGGTAGTGATTGAAGGCGTGAATGCAATGGGCAAATTAACAAGGGTGGAAAGCTTTATACAACAGGAAAGCAAAGGTTTTTAAAGAAGTTGTCTGAATGGTGATACAGCAAATTATTGATTACCTCGAAATGCTCGCCCCGCCGGGTTACCAGGAAAGTTATGATAACGCCGGACTTATTACCGGTTCCCCTTCGTGGGAGTGCAAAGGTGCACTGATTAGCCTGGATACAACAGAGGCTGTAATTAAAGAAGCCATCCTTAAAAATTGTAACCTGGTAATTGCACACCACCCTATTATTTTTTCAGGACTAAAAAAAATAAATGGTAACAATTATGTTGAGCAGACTATAATCACAGCTATTAAAAATGATATTGCGATTTATGCTGTTCACACAAACCTTGATAATGTACAGCATGGGGTTAACGGAAAAATAGCCGAACGGCTGGGCCTGATCAACT